>JABDMQ010000132.1 GCA_013001365.1 Flavobacteriaceae bacterium | reverse complement strand
AAAGAAGTAGTGATTTTTTCATAGTTCAGTGATTAAGAGACAATTCAATATAAAAAATTCATCTTCGTTAAGCAAATTTTGTAGATCAAATGAAATTAATATAGGATATAATGGTCAAGTTCTTGTAATTGTGTATTGTAATCGTATTGTAAGTCTTCATGAAGGGTGTCAATCTTTTTCTTGATAAAATTAATTTGTCGATTATAAAGATTCACTAGAGTCCTATTCCTGGAAATGGAAGGTTCAAAGTCGTTCAACTTTTCACAGAAATAGAGGAGTAGTTCCACCTCTGTTTCTTTTTTTAATGAATAACGATTGTATTTCTTGATCATCCTAAGGATCTTACGAACGCTCTTCTTTATATAGAAAAAACTATCGGCATTAATATTATCGAATTGCAGGTCCACCTCATCCTTTACGGTTTCAATATACCCTTCTTCGTTATGTGATTCGAAAAGCAGGTAGGTAAGGAGTTCCTTATTTTCTTTTTTAAAGCGGGCCAACCGAAGGCATAAGTCCATTAAGTCTTGATGAGAACGCTCCTTGAGCTCTTTCTTGATTTCAATTACTGAAACTGCTTTCATAAAGGGTTTTTAGGGAAAATACGATTTTTAATTGAGTTGTTTCTCGAAGCAGAGACTGTTTTCGATGCCTTTGTATTGACCGTAATTTGGGATTTTCTGGTATCCGTTCTTTTTATAAAGTGCAATGGCTTCTGGCTGTCTTCGTCCTGTTTCCAAAACACATTTTTCATAGGAAAGTTCCGATGCCCATTTTTCTAGTTCAGCAAGCACCTTTCTGGCCATTCCTTGTCTGCGATATCCAGGCACCGTAAACATGCGCTTAACTTCTACAGAGGAAGAATCGAACCCTTTGATCGCTCCACAGCTTACAGGCTTATGGTCTAAGTACAGGACAATTACGTGTTTTAGCTTTGAAATTTTATTGAATTGATCATAAAATGCGTGATCCTCACCATCACGTTCCGCAAGTTCTGTATCAAGTTTTTTAACAAGCTTGATAAAATCAGGATTCTTTGAGTCGGTCCTGAGCACAGACATTTCGTTTAATGATGGACTCATACTCTTTTAAAATTCATTCTAGAAGCAGGAATTTGATTGCTGTGTTCGATTCGTAACTCTTCGATTTTATCATTGAAATGATCAAAGAGTCGCTTTGATTTCCTTTCTGATATCTTGAAATTGGACAATTCATCTTTAAGATAACTAGGTAATGCGAAAAGCGTCCTTGGATATTCATGAATTGTTAATTTTTCACTTGCAGCAATACCACGAACCCAATATGGATCTGAGCGGTCAGGCTCATTAATTAGTAATATTTCAGAATCCTCTTCTATTTTTTCACTATAGGCAACTAATGATTTCAATGTATTGGGTATGCCAATTTCAATGTTGATATTAGTTGTGTTGAACTCCTGTTTCGAATCATCTGGAAATGTGAATTGAATTGAATCCTTGGACTTTATTAACTTACCAAGACGTCCTGTAAAATTCATGAAATAACCAGTAGCAAGGATTTCAGATAATGATTTTTTATAAGCCTTGACATTCTGCTTGTAGAAAACAATGGCAAGGACAATTGAGGCTGCTAGACCAATGCCAATAGCGATTATCTTGTTCGGCAAGAACTTCGGACTGATTTCCTCAACATAGCCGATATAGGTCCCTATGGTTGGTATAACTGAGAAAAAAAGGTCTTTGACCGGTAAGAATTTAAAACTAAAAGCCATACTGTTCGCAGTTGCTCATATGCCCTTAAGTTACAAAAAATCACTTTTTGCTTAACATACCATCTAAGCTAAATTTCCCAGCTCCTGTTAAGAATATCGTTATGAATGCCACTAAATAAAGAATGGCCTTTTCCTTAGTGCCGAAATCATCTGGCGCATGCACTATGAATGCTGCAACAAGCATGGTAATGGCTGCAGGTATTGCTGCCCATTTCGTCTTGAATCCAATAAGAATCAACACTGGACAAACAACTTCACCAATTAGCGTCAGAATAAGCGAAAATGCTGGTCCTACACCTAATGGGTCTGGAAATTCAATTGGGCTATCTGTAAGTTTAGCAAGTTTAGGAATACCGTGGGTGAGCATACTCCCTGAAAATCCGATTCGTAAAATTGCTAGGGCTAGATCATTGTAATTCTTGTTCATTTGTGTTCTAGATCAAATTGTTTGTGAAAAAGTCAATCGAAAAATATGACAATTATCTCAATTTAGGAAAATCAGAAGGGCTCATTTCATGCATGACATTATAGACCGCCTCAAAAATATCTTCTGAAGAGGGTTTGCTGAAATAGTCGCCATCGGTACCGTATGCTGGGCGATGTGCTTTGGATGTTAAAGTACGTGGAGGACTATCTAGAAGGTCATATGCTCCTTGAACGTTAAGGATATGTTCAAGGATATAAGCAGAAGCACCGCCAGGAACATCCTCATCAATTACCATTAATCGGTTGGTCTTGCTAACGCTTTTCACGATATCATGATCAAGGTCAATTGGCAACAATGACTGCACATCAATGACCTCGGCATTGATGCCTACTTCCAGTAATTCTCGTGAAACTTCCTCAACCAATCGCAAGGTAGATCCATAGGAAACAAGGGTTATATCAACACCCTCTTTAACGACTTCAACTACGCCAATAGGCGTTTTCATCTTGCCAATATTGTTAGGCTTTTTTTCCTTTAGACGATAACCATTCAGGCATTCGACTATCAATGCTGGCTCATCACATTCCATTAGAGTATTGTAAAAGCCAGCAGCCTTGGTCATGTTCCTAGGAACAAGCACATTTATGCCTCTTATCAAGTTCAGTATGCCACCAAGCTGGGAGCCAGAATGCCAAATACCTTCGAGTCTATGGCCTCTTGTACGGACAATCAAAGGCGCTTTTTGTTTTCCGAGCGTGCGATATTGAACGGTGGCGAGGTCATCACTCATTAACTGTAAGGCGTACATTAAATAGTCCAGATATTGAATTTCTGCAATAGGCTTTAGTCCTCTCATCGCCATTCCAATACCTTGACCTAGAATCGTAGCTTCTCGAATACCAACATCGGCGATACGTAATTTACCGTATTTTTCCTGAAGCCCTTCCAATCCCTGATTAACATCCCCAATATTTCCAGAATCCTCACCAAAAACCAAGGCATCCGGATTCTCAGCAAATATTACATCGAAATTATCACGAATTATTATTCTTCCATCAACCTCAGGAGCATCGGTATCGTAAGTCGCTTTTACCTCTTTTACAAGAGTCGCTTTTTTATCAGATTCACTATACAGATGCGAACTGTATTTCGGCTGGATCTGCTTGAAATAATCATTCAACCAATTCTGTAACCTGTTTTTTTCTTCAGATTCTTCATTTATAACATAACGCAATGCCTTTCTAGCAGCTACCATTACATCTTTCCGGATTGGCTCGTTGCTTCTTGCAAGGGCATTCTTTAGTTTGTCAATAAAGATGCGGTTATTGCTTCCTGCTGCCAATGCAGTCAACATATCCAATGCTTCTTGCCGCTCCTTTAGGATAGGAGCGAGGTACGCTTTCCATGCTTTTTGTTTGCCTTCACGAACTTGTTTCTTAATGGACCTCTCCAATTCGATTAATTCATCGTCGGTTGCAAGGCCGTTATTAATCATCCATTCTCGCATTTTGGCATTACAATCATTCTCTTTTTCCCAGTCAAGTCGTTCCTTGCTTTTATAACGTTCATGAGAACCTGAGGTAGAATGTCCTTGGGGTTGGGTTAGTTCTCGAACATGAATAAGAACAGGTATATGTTTCTTTCTGGCCAAGGCGCCAGCCCTTTGGTATGTGTCAATCAGTTTTGGATAATCCCTTCCATCTACCTTGAAGATTTCATAGCCTTTGTTTTCTTCATCTCTTTGATAACCCTTCAATATTTCTGAAATGCTCTCTTTTGTAGTTTGATGTTTTGCATGCACCGAAATCCCGTATTCATCATCCCAAACACTTACAACCATTGGGACTTGTAGAACACCTCCAGCATTTATGGTCTCGAAGAACATACCTTCACTTGTGCTTGCATTGCCGATGGTTCCCCAAGCCACTTCATTGCCATTATCAGATAGACCATTTGTATCAATGCCATCTACATTCCTGAAAATCTTGGATGCCTGGGCAAGACCTAACAAGCGCGGCATCTGTGAAGCAGTTGGTGAAATATCCGGGCTCGAATTCTTCTGTGCTGTGAGGTCTTTCCAGTTTCCATTTTCATCGAGGCTGTGTGTCCCAAAATGACCTCCCATTTGCCTACCTGCAGACATCGGGTCGGCTTCAATGTCTGTATGAGCGTACAATCCTGCGAAGAACTGCTCAATGGTAAGATTACCTATGGCCATCATGAACGTCTGGTCACGATAATATCCAGAACGCCAATCACCATTTTTATACGCCTTGGCCCATGCTAATTGTGGCACCTCTTTACCATCTCCAAATATTCCGAATTTTGCTTTACCTGTCAATACCTCACGACGCCCCAATAAGCTACATTCCCTACTGATTATAGCTATCCTATAATCATTAAGGACTTCTGATTTGAAGTCCTCAAAGGAAATATCTTTATTTGTTTCTGGCTTGTTCTGCATTGTGATTGGTTGATCGGCGCAAAGTTAGTTAAAATTAATGTGGTCTGCAATGGCCAAAATTGTTAGAAAATTGAGTAATATTCAATGAAATGAACGAATCATTGATTTTTTTTCAACAGAATGCAGTTGTAGCCAGTTTGATCAAGAATTATTTAATCTCTGGATTTTTAGAATCTTAGAACCATTTCCTTCTAAACAAGCCCAATAAGGTTTGTGGGTCCAGAGTGATCTGAAACC
>JABDMQ010000124.1 GCA_013001365.1 Flavobacteriaceae bacterium | reverse complement strand
TAAGAAGTCCAGTAGTAGAAGATGTTGTATCCCCTCCAACTACATCAACATCGTAAATTCTTGCGGCTGTTTCTATGCCTGCATAAAGCTCCTCCAAGGCCTCCAACGGAAATCTATTTGAAACAGCAATTGAGACAGTTACTTGCGTTGCATTGGCATTCATAGCGTAAACGTCCGAAAGATTTACCACGATAGCCTTATATCCTAAATGTTTCAATGGCATGTAACTCAAATCAAAATGAACGCCTTCAACGAGCAGGTCTGTTGTGACCACGACTTGATCGTTTTCAAAGTTCAATACTGCTGCATCATCACCAATTCCTTTTACAGTCGATTTTTTCTTTGGACTTAAATTCTTGGTTAAATGGTCAATCAACCCAAACTCACCAAGAGAAGAAAGATCCGTTTTACTTTGGTTTTTATCTTCGATCATTTTGCAAAAATAGGAAGCCTATTCCTAAATGTTATGGTAATGGCTTTAATATTGACAGAATTGTTGTTTTTAATGGGAATGCAGCTTATCGAATTTTAGTCCATTTAATAAAAAAAGCAATTATTTTAGGGTAAATTGCGTTTCCATTCTATCGATCTATCAATGAACAGAACTAGATTTAGAATAAACGGTTTGTTAATACTTCTGTGCCTTGCATTGGTTGTTAGTTGTGAAAATGAACCTGTTGAAGCCATTTTCATAAATGACATTGATGGCGACTCCATAAATGATGATTTAGATAATTGCCCGGAAATGGCTAATCCAGACCAACTGGATACAGATGAAGATGGCATTGGCGATATTTGTGATCCAGATGACGATAATGATGGTGTTCTGGATATTGATGATAATTGTCCTTTGATCGTCAATTCTGCACAAAATGATATAGACGATGATGGCATCGGGGATATTTGTGATGATGTCTTGGACCTTGTGCCACTATTCGAATGCGAAAACGGAATGGCAGGACCTTATCCATGTAACGATTATGACTTAATGGGTCATATTACAATTGAAGGACTTGGTGGCCCCGGAGCGCATGGAAACGATTCTTGGGGGTGGACAGATACAACAACCGGTAAGGAATATGCATTGGTAGGTACGACTTCTGGCGCAGCTTTCGTTGACATAACCAATCCTACAGAGCCTTTGCTTCTTGGAACTCTACCAGCAGCAACGGATAATAGCCCATGGAGGGATATCAAGGTTTATAATGACCATGCATTCATTGTGAGTGAAGCAGCTTGGCATGGTATGCAAGTATTTGACCTTGCTCGACTGCGCAATGTTACAAATCCTCCAGAAACGTTTACTGCCGATGCTCATTATACTGGTTTTGGCAGCGCACATAATATTTACATCAATGAAGCTTCAGGGTATGCTTATGCTGTTGGAACAAGCACATTTGGTGGCGGACCGCATTTCGTTAACATTCAAGATCCGCTTAATCCAGTTGCCGCAGGTGGCTTTGCAGACAATTCCTATTCGCATGATGCACAGATCCTGAACTATAATGGTCCTGATTCCGATTATTCAGGGAGAGAAATCTTGATTGGAAGCAATGAGAATGAAGTCGTCATTGTGGATGTGACAGACAAATCGAATCCGATTAATGTTTCAAGTATTAGCTATAATAATATTGGTTATACACATCAAGGCTGGTTCACTGAAGACATGAACTATTTCATCTTAGGAGATGAAGTAGATGAATTGAGTTTTGGATTTAATACACGGACTTTGGTGTTCGATTTTTCTGACCTAGATAACCCATCTTTGCACATGGAGTATACAGGTCCCACTGCAGCAATCGACCATAACGGCTATGTGAAAGGAATTACTTTTTTCCTTGCTAATTACACTGCAGGTATGCGGGTTATTGATATTACGAATATCGGAGGAAATGTGATGACAGAGATAGGGTTTTTCGATACTTATCCTAATAATGACAATACAGCGTTCAATGGTGCTTGGAATGTATATCCCTATTTTGCAAGCGGCAATATCATAATTAGTGATATCAATGGAGGATTGTTCATTGTACGTAAAAGTGGCACATAACAAATGAGGCGCTTCAGCTTACATATCATTCTTGTTGTTTTCGTTTTATTCACTTGTCAAAATGATGATGACCTAACCGAAGATATTGGATTCCAAGGTGAGATAGAATGGGCCAAGACCTTTGGAGGTTCACTCGAAGATTTTGCTCATTCTGTGATTCAAACTTCAGACGGAAACATCTTGATCTTCGGAAATTCGAAGAGTATAGATGGTGACATAACCGATAAGATTATTGATGGCAATGATTTTTGGCTACTAAAAATGGATCTTGACGGAAGTATCATTTGGTCGAAGACCATTGGAGGTTCCGGTGATGATGTTGGGCAAAAAGTCATTGAGCTTACAGATGGAACAATAGCATTGGCAGGATATAGTATGAGTAATGATGGCGATGCAACTAACAATGAAGGCTTTCATGATAATTGGTTGGTTAAATTGGATTCAAATGGTAATTTTCTCTGGGAAAAGAGCTTCGGTTTTGCAGGACATGACCATGCATATTCCATAATCCAGACTTTAGATGGTGGATTCTTCATGACAGGTTTCCTGGATGTTACTGCTTCAGGCGGAGAAGGAAATGACCGTAGCCAAACAACACGACATGGTATCGGCGAATTCTGGTGTCATAAATTAGATGCTCAAGGAAATATCGAGTGGCGTAAATATTTTGGGGGGTCGAATAACGATAGATCTTATGATGCTGTTCAGGCCAATGATGGAGGCTATGTGATCACTGGATTTTCAGAGAGTGATGATTTCGATATTTCCAATGCCAATGGCAGTTACGATTATTGGGTAATCAAATTGGATAGCAGTGGAACCCTCATCTGGGAAAAAGCATTGGGTGGCTCTGGAATAGATCAAGCCAGGTCCTTAGTGAAGACCATGGACAATGGGTACATTGTCACAGGAAATTCTTTTAGCGATGATGGTAATATTGATTCAAATCTTGGTGGGTCAGATTTCTGGTTGGTCAAATTAAATGATGATGGAGACATTGTTTGGAGTCGGAATTATGGTGGTTCTGGATTTGATTATGCAACTTCAATTAATTCGGCAAGAAATGGCTATATCGTAACTGGATATTCCCAGAGTAGCGACGGAGACTTAGTTGCAAATTATGGAGGCAACGATTTCTGGATCTTGAAAATAAATGAACTTGGATCCCTTGCTTGGCAGAAGAATTTAGGTGGTTCTGGGCTAGACTTAGCCTTTGACGCTATTGAGACCCAAAATGACAAGCTTTTTATCGTAGGTGAAACCGAGAGCAATGATCATGATATTAATCTCAATAGAGGGATTAAAGATATTCTTGTAGTGAAGATAAAATAAGTTGTCATAAATAGTCTCTAATCTTCTTATTCTTATTGGGTATTCTTCCTTTATTTCAATAATAAAAATCTATTTGAACATATGCTAATATAATGTTAGGTTTCATGGTATAAAGGGACTTAAGTCGTATATTTGCACACTATTTAGAATAAATCTGAATAAAAATGATAAAAGTATCTGAAACAGCTAAATCGAAAGTCATTGAGCTTATGGCCAATGATGGTTTTGATGCCAGTAAGGATTTTATCCGTGTTGGTGTTAAGAGCGGAGGATGTTCTGGTTTATCATACGACCTTAAATTCGATAAGTCAGAAATTGAAGGTGATAAGGTGTTTGAAGACAATGGGATAAAGATCATTGTTGACAAGAAAAGCTTTTTGTATTTAATAGGGACAACCTTGGAGTATTCCGGCGGACTGAACGGCTCAGGGTTTGTGTTCAATAATCCAAATGCCAACAGAACCTGTGGCTGCGGTGAAAGTTTTTCTCTTTAATCAATAAAACAGGCTATGTCGAAATATACAGAAGACGATCTTAGAGAAGAACTTAAGACCAAGGAATACGAATACGGTTTTTACACGGACATTGAATCCGAAACTTTCCCTGTCGGCTTGAATGAAGACATTGTTCGAGCTATATCCAAGAAAAAAGAAGAACCTAAGTGGATGACCGATTGGCGATTGGAAGCTTTCAAGGCTTGGAAACAAATGGAAGAGCCGGAATGGGCCAATGTCACCTACGAAAAGCCAGATTTTCAGGCTATTTCTTATTATTCTGCACCAAGTAGCAAACCTAAATATGATAGTTTGGATGAAGTGGACCCAGAACTTTTGGCAACCTTCGAGAAACTAGGCATTTCGCTTGATGAGCAAAAGAAACTGGCTGGTGTGGCAATGGATGTAGTCATTGATTCTGTTTCAGTTGCGACGACCTTCAAGGAAACCTTGGCTGAGAAAGGCATCATCTTCATGAGTATTTCTGAAGCCATTAAAGAACACCCAGACCTTGTCAAGAAGTATAT
>JABDMQ010000109.1 GCA_013001365.1 Flavobacteriaceae bacterium | reverse complement strand
GATCTGATCGAATCGTTTGTCCCAGAATTCCCCGTTTACATCATCAATAGAATTTACATTAGGCAGTAATTCGCCCAAGATATATTCAGGATGCACTCGTGTAACGAGCACATTTTCGTAATGTGTTCTGTTGAAAACGCCAAATTTCCCTCTTGCTGGCAAAGCAATGTAATGCCTCCATAAATAATCATGCTTCCTTTCCAGGTCTGTTGGCACCTTAAAACTATGAACTACGACACCACGAGCATTAAAGTCCTTGAAAACTTCTCGTATAAGGCTATCTTTCCCAGCAGTATCCATACCCTGTAAACAGACCAATACTGCATATTTGCCATGTGCATAAAGGGTGTCTTGTAACTTTCCAAGTTTTCTTCTTTCTTTTCTTAATTCGTCCTCGATTTCGTCCTTTGTTGCAGACATTTCGATTCGGGTTAGAGCGTCTTGAAGAACTATATTGGTGTTTACCTTGAAGTCAGTGGTATTGATTTTTCTCATGAATGGGCTAAATTGTGATTTATTCATAAATATACCGATTATCGATAAAAGGCAAAAAAAATAGTCTAAAAGACTAATTTTTACTACTTTGCCTTTACCTACTTATTAATTTAAACCCCAATACCATGAAAAAGAATTACATTTTTTTCTTGTTGGCCCTTTTTTCTGTGCAATTTCATGCGCAAACCTCATGCTCAGATGCCCAATCTGATGTGATATATGCATACTCACATGTTAAAACGGCTTACAACTCGAACAATTTATCACATTTAAAACAATATTCCGCGAGGTCCTTAGAAGCTTTCGAGCGCGCAAAAGCTAAATTGAATGCTTGCAAATGCGAAGAATCCTATAATGCAGCTTACGACGGAACCGAAGCTCTTATCCGTGTAGAACAAGCTGAAACATACGAAGATGGTCGATTCTATGTAAAAAAGGCAAGGGAATTTGCCAAAGAGACTATCGAGAATCTTGAGATCTGCACAAAAATGAGTGATGCAGACCTTGACCTTGTAGAATTACAGCATCAACAATTTAAGTTGAAACAACAACAAATAGAACTTCAACTTAAGGAAGAACAGATAAAAGTGATGCTTGCCGAAAAAGAGAAAAAGGAGTCGCAGATCAAAAAAAATCAGCTGATAGAAACAAACGAAGTTGCTATAAAGGCATCCATTGATGCCTTTAATGATGTATTGCAGGCCTGTGGATGCAATGCTGAAGTTACCAATTCAAATACCGATACATCCAATTTGGCTTTGAGCTCAATGGATACTATCAAAAATTTCTATCTCACTACAGTCAAACAAATAACCTCTAATTACCTATCTGCATTAAATCAATGTAATATAAGATAGGTCACTTATTATTATGCAAAATAAAGAGATCATATATTCTTGGATATTTGATCTCTTTTATTGTTAAGACAGTATTGATTTACTTGCGAATAATTTAACATCGCTTTCACTCACTTCTTTTTCTCCGAGGATGATCAAGCGCTCCACAACATTGCGAAGCTCTCGGATATTTCCTGTCCAATCGTAATTCTGTAATAATTTTAATGCCTTACTCGAAAATGATTTCTTGACAGTACCTTGTTCATTTGCAATCTTCTCCGAAAAATAATCGACCAATAGCGGGATGTCCTCTCTTCTTTCATTAAGAGCTGGAACTTTAATAAGAATTACTGCCAATCGGTGAAACAGGTCTTCACGGAAATTACCTTCTTCTATTTCTTTTTTGAGGTCTTTATTTGTTGCAGCGATTACTCTTACATCTACTTTTATATCCTTATCACTTCCAACTCTCTGTACCCGGCTTTCTTGCAATGCTCGTAAAACCTTGGCCTGGGCAGAAAGGCTCATGTCCCCAATTTCATCCAGGAATATGGATCCCCCATTTGCTGCTTCAAATTTTCCTGCTCGATCCTTATTTGCCGAGGTAAATGCACCTTTAACATGTCCGAATAATTCACTTTCAATCAATTCAGAAGGAATTGCTGCGCAATTGACCTCAATCATAGGACCATTAGCCCTTTCGCTTTTTTGGTGCAGCCAGTGTGCCACTAATTCCTTACCTGTGCCATTCGGTCCAGTTATCAAGACCCTCGCATCGGTGGCTGCAACTTTTTCTATAATATCCTTAATATGAGATATGGCCTTACTTTCACCGATCATCTCATAATTCTTGCTAACCTTTTTCTTTAGTCGTGTGTTTTCAACTACAAGTTCTTTCTTGTCAAGGGCATTCCTTACAGTATTAAGCAGTCTATTTAGGTCAGGTGGCTTGGATATATAATCAAAAGCTCCAAGACGCATGGTATTCACTGCTGTGTCCAAATCGCCATGTCCGGAAATCATGACCATTGGAATCTCTGGCTTTATCTTCTTCACTGCTTCCAAGACCTCAACACCATCCATTTTTGGCATCTTGATATCACAAAGAATCAAATCAAAATCATCCTTTTTGATCATTTCGACTCCAGCAAGGCCATCTTCGGCTTCGGCCACCTCATACTTATCATTCTCTTCTGATAGTATCTTCACCAATACACGTCGTATTGCCGATTCATCTTCAATTACTAAAATCTTCGCCATTTCTTTATTTATTTTCAATAATGTGAATATCTCTCTGTGGGAACGGAATGGTTACGCCGTTTTCACGAAATAGCCTGTCAATACTAAATCTCAGATCACTCTTCGGTATCCCTGCTTGAAAGCTATCATTTAAACTTACCATAAGCCTGAAATCCAAGGAACTTTCTCCAAAATCCCTAAAAAGTACTAATGGTGCTGGATGTTTTAACACGGCTTCATGCTCATTCGCAGCTTGTATCAATAGATTTTTTACAAGCTCGACATCACTTCCATAAGCCACTCCTACATCCACTATTTCTCTAGTTACGGTTCCATTCTGTGTCCAATTATATAAACTATTGGTCAGGTATAAATGATGCGGAATTATTAAGACCTTATTATCTATCGTAACAGCCCTTGTTGTTCGTAGTTTAATCTCTTCAACGCGACCAACTTTGCCATCAATTTCAATTATGTCTCCAACATGGACCGATTGATCCAATAATATGAACACGCCAGCAATAATATCCTGAAAAAATGTCTGAAGTGCCAAACCAACACCAATAAGCAATGCAGCGGAGGCAGCAAAAACAGCTGTAACATTCACTCCTACTGAATGCATAGTGATCAAGAAAATTATCACATATGCAAGATATTTAATATAGGAAAAAACAACCTTGAATTTCTGCTTGTCCGTAGGTGGCAATTTCCGGCTGGCAAGTTTTCGGATTGCATTCAACACCAATGAGGTAATTACAAGTACTGCAAGAACTACCAAGATATTGCCAACGGTTATCTTTATACCTTCACCTATCGTGAATCCGTAACCCAAGAATTCATTCAACTTCTCCATTACATCTTAATATTTTAACCATTTAAACAATTCCTTATAGGTCGGTTTCTTGCCATACATTAATATACCAACCCTATAGATCTTAGCGGCAAACCAAACCGTAAACGTAAAGGTACCTATCAATAATCCTAAAGATACCAATTGTTGCCAAATCGGAACACCAAATGGAATACGCATTAACATGACCACGGGCGATGTGAATGGGATGAATGAAAATACTGTGGAGACCGTTCCATGAGGGTCCTCTATGACCGTAAAAACGCCAACATATACAGCCAATATCAAAGGCATCAATATTGGCAACATGAATTGTTGTGTATCTGTTTCATTGTCTACAGCAGCACCAATTGCCGCATATAACGAACTGTACAATAAATATCCTCCAATGAAAAACAACACGAACATGATAAGGAGATTTGCTATGGGCAAGCTGGTTAGTTCATTAAAGAGCATCTGGACCTTGACATTTGCATCAGGATCGCTCATTGCTTGCTCTACCATTTCCTGCTGCGGCGTCTGCATCTGAGACATATCTATCCCAAATATTGAAGAAACCAAGGAAAAGGCCAAGCCACCTAGAATGACCCAGATCACGAATTGCGTAATTCCAGCCAAAGAGGTTCCTATGATCTTGCCTAACATGAGTTGTACAGGTTTAACGGAAGATATGATGATTTCAATGATTCTACTTGTTTTTTCTTCGATGACACTTCGCATGATCATATTGCCATATATGATAATGAACATGAATAGCAAATATCCCGCAATGCCTCCAAAAGCAAGTTTCATTACGTTTCCGATTTTTGACGATGTTTCACCACTAAAGCTTTCTTGGGCAATATTGACATCGGTCTGTGAGGCCTTTATCTTTTCAAGGTCTACACCAACACTTTGAAGCTTGAGGTCTTCTATTCTTCTTTCGAGCCTATTCTCAAGGCTCGATATTATAGATAATGATGGTGAATCTTCAGAATAGAATTTGGTCTTAAGGTCATAGTCCGTAATAGGGCCGTCACCTTTGGAAATATGAAGGAGACCATATTCATCATTTTCCTGAACATCATTAATTGCCTCATCAAGCGATATATTCGTGAGCATATTATAGGTGGTATTCTCAGTACTTTTGAAAATATCCTGGACCAGACCTGATTCATCCAAAATATTAATAGTTCTTTGCTTATTATTGTTCAACTGCGACAAATAAGCTACAACTGCAATGAGTGCAATCATGATCAATGGACTAAGTATCGTCATGATCAAGAATGATTTGTTCTTGACCTTAGTTAAATACTCACGCTTTATAATTAATCCTAGATGATTCATTTTAGTTCTTTTTTACAGCTTGAATAAAGATATCGTTCGCACTTGGAATGAGTTCTACAAAATGTGAAACTTCGGCTTTATTTGTTAAATAGCTAAGCAATTGATTTGGAGAATCGCTTCCGTTAAGTTTAATGTTAAGCTTCAATTCATCCCCAACGGTTCTAAAATTGGCCTTCGAAATCTCAAACTTTTGTTCAAGTTGCTTTTTCAATTCTTCTTTATTGCCGGTATTCAGTCCAACTTCATAAGTATTGCTCTTATACTCACGTTTGATGTCCATTAATTTACCATCCAATATTTTATTGGCCAGATTCAATAATGCTATATTATCACAAAGTTCTTCCACAGATTCCATACGATGTGTCGAGAAGATTACAGTTGCACCTTCCTCTCGAAGTCTTAAGATCTCATCTTTTATAAGATTCGCATTTATAGGGTCGAACCCAGAAAAAGGCTCATCGAATATCAACAATTTCGGCTCATGCAAAACAGTTACAATGAACTGGATTTTCTGTGCCATCCCTTTAGAAAGCTCTTGGATTTTCTTGTTCCACCAATCACCGATTTCAAGCCGGTCGAACCAATATTTCAATCTTTTCTTGGCTTCGGTATGACTTAGTCCTTTAAGCTGAGCAAGATATACAGCTTGTTCACCAACCTTCATGGATTTGTACAGTCCTCTTTCTTCTGGTAAATACCCTATGTCTTTAATATGGTGTGGCTTTAACAGTTCTCCGTCAAGGGTTACAGTACCCGTATCAGGCATCGTAATCTGATTGATGATCCTGATCAAGGTAGTCTTGCCTGCTCCATTTGGACCTAACAAACCAAAAATGCTGCCCTCTGGGACAGCTATTGAAACATTGTTAAGGGCAGTGAAATTTCCAAATTTTTTGGATACAGAATCTGCTATGAGCAAATCTTTCATATAGTTGCAATTCGATTACATTATTAGTGTCGTAAAGATATTAAATGTTACAAAAGAAACGTTGCCTTAAGGCCTTAATTATATAGGCTAAGCGCAAAAAAACAAAACCCACCCTCGATCAAATCAAGGATGGGAAAAAATTGCTATGAAAAAGAAAAATTACCACTAATTTTAAACTAGTGATAAATCAAATATAATACAATTTCTTAAATAAAAGTTAAACAAAATAATTATTCTTCAAATCCATGAAATAAGAAGTCCTGCTCGAAAAGCAGGACCTTTAATTCAAATAAATGAATTCGTATGTCTTTACTCACTTGCCTTTAAGAGAACATGTCTTTTACTTTTTCAAAAAATGACTTATCACTACTTGCTGGACTTGGTTCGAAATTCTCATCCTCGCGCATACTTTCAAAGAAGTCTTTTTGCGTTTTGTTTAATGTTTTTGGTGTCCAGACATTAACATGCACTAATAAGTCTCCTTTTCCATAGCCGTTTATGCTTGGTATTCCTTTACCACGTAAACGAAGAATCTTTCCTGACTGAACCCCTGGCTCTATCTTAATACGCACTTTACCAGTTACTGTGTCAATCTCTTTAGATGTACCGAGAACAGCATCAGAAATGCTTACATAAAGGTCATAATGCAAATTATCACCTTCTCGCTGCAATGTCTCATGGTCTTTCTCTTCAATAGCAACTAAAAGATCCCCAGCAATACCATTGCCCGGGGCTTCATTACCTTTTCCTGTAACCTTAAGCTGCATGCCATCTACAACACCTGCAGGAATCTTAATAGAAACTGTTTCTTCTTGAACCTTCAATCCTTGAGCATCAGCATCTGCAGGTTTCTTATCGATAGTCTGACCTGCCCCACGGCAAGAATTACATGGTGAAGCAGTTTGCATCCTACCTAGAATGGTATTCTGGATTCGAGTAACTTGACCAGATCCATTGCATGTAGGGCATGTCTTATAGGTTGTTCCAGGGGCTTGTATTTTACGTTTTACCTTAATTTTCTTCTCAACGCCGTTAGCAATTTCTTCAAGTGTCAGTTTAACCCTGATTCTTAAATTTCCACCTTTAGCACGACGCTGTCCTCCTCCAAAGCCCCCACCAAAGCCAGAGAAACCACCACTAAACGCACCTCCAAAAATATCACCGAATTGACTGAATATATCTTCCATATTCATGCCTCCACCACCAAATCCTCCTGCACCATCAAATGCAGAATGACCAAATTGATCGTAGCGTTGCTTTTTCTCAGGATTACTAAGTACTTCGTAAGCCTCGGCTGCCTTCTTGAACTTTTCTTCGGCCACCTTGTCATCAGGGTTTTTATCTGGGTGATACTTCAATGCCATCTTTCGATAGGCCTTTTTTATCTCACTCTCGCTCGCACCCTTACTAATACCTAATATTTCGTAAAAATCTTCTTTTGCCATGAATTACTTATTTGCCTACGACCACTTTTGCATGACGTAAAATTTTATCGCCAATGAAATAGCCTTTTTCTATGACGTCTACAACTTTGCCTTTCATCTTCTTGCTTGTTGCTTCAATCTCTGTCAAGGCCTGGTGAAAATCCGGGTCAAAATCCTTCCCTTTGCTTTCCATTTCCTTTAATCCTTTTTGACCCAAAGTGGTCAATAGTTTTTGATAGATCAATACCACTCCCTTCCTCAGTTCTTCTGCCTCTTTGTCTTCTTCTATATGGCTTAAGGCACGTTCAAAATCATCTAATACTGGAAGAATACTTAGCATTACAGAACTACCCGCCGTTTCAATTAAATCCAATCTCTCCCTTGCTGTTCTCTTTTTATAGTTTTCGAATTCAGCAAATAGCCTTAAGAATTTATCTTTCTCCTGGGCAAGATCATTCGTCAATTTTTCCTCCACGGAAACTTCATCCAAAACTTCTGTTTGGTTAGATTCTTGCGTTGTTTCTGCGGCCATATTTTTTTCTTCTTCCTTAATATTTTCAGTTTTACTTTTCTTGCTCATTGGTCATCATTTATTGCTAACTTTTAAAACATCGCAAAAGTACTGCCATTAATATTAAAATGTCAAAATGTCATCAAATTAATTTTAATTATTTTTTATGATAAATGGTTCTACTTATTTTTATTTTTGCAACAAACCATTAAACACTAAAAAATGAAAAAACAAGTATTCAATATCCTGACTTTTGTCATGATAGGATTGGCAGTAGTAGCATGTAAAGATAAAGCCAAAGAGGCAGAAACAGGTGAAGCAGAATCTGTCGCAGTTGCAGAAGGAACTTCTGCGAAATTCAAGGCCAATGCCGAGGCATCAACAATTGAATGGAAAGGCTTCAAACCAACTGGAACCCATAATGGAACAGTGAAAATTGAAACGGGCACCTTTAGCTTGAACAATGGGGCTATTGAGAGTGGTACCTTCCTAATCGATATGACTTCTATAGTATCCTTGGATCTTGAAGGGAAGATGAAAGACAATCTTGAAAACCATCTTAAAGGAACAGTTGAAGGTAAAGAGGGTGATTTCTTCAATGTTACTAAATACCCAAGCGCAGCGTTTGAAATTACTGGGTCTAAAGCCATGGAAGATGGTAAAACGGAATTATCTGGCAATTTGACCATTAAGGGAGTCAAGAATAATGTTTCTTTCCCAGTTTCAGTAACTAACACTGGTGATGAAATGACAATGGTGAGTGATGCTTTTTCAATAGACAGGACAAAATGGAATGTAAATTATGGCTCTAAATCCGTGTTCGATAACCTCGGTGATAAATTCATCAATGATGACATGGAATTGAAAATTCATATAAAAGCTACAAAAAGTTAATTGTATCAAATTCCATAAAGAAATATCCCAATAGAAAAGCCGCTTGAAGCGGCTTTTTTATTTCAATAGATCTACTAAGGCGGGTTTTAAGTGATGAAACTTTATATTGAAACCTTTATCCTCAATCTTTTTCGAACTCACCCTGTGACTTGAAAACAGTACAATATACATGTCGCCAAGTATCAATTTCATGAAAAATCTTGGAATATTCGGAAGGATCAAAGGACGTCGCAAAACTTCTGCTGTAGTGCGGGTAAGCTCCCTATTCTTGATTGGGTTTGGTGAAACACCATTATATATACCCTCTAATTCATGATCCAGAATATATTTGAACATTCTTGTTAAATCAGTGATATGAATCCATGATTGCCATTGCTTTCCAGAACCAAAAGCAGCACCCAATCCCATTCTTATGGGTTTCGCTATTTGAGGCAGCGCACCTCCCTTGTTTGACAGGACCAACCCAATCCTGACAATAGAGACTTTTACTCCAATCGATTTGAATGCTTCTACGGAATGTTCCCATTGTTCTACAACCCTACCAAGGAAACTATCATCTACTTCATTATGGTCTTCCTCGTAATAATTTGTCATATGATGCGGGTATATGCCAATTGCACTTGCCGAAATGATCTGCTTAACATTATGATTCTGCTCTTTTAAAGTCTTTAAAAGCAAATTTGCAGATTGAACCCTACTATCTATGATCTCTTTTTTATAAGATTCGGTCCAGCGTTTTGCTACAGTCGCTCCGACCAGGTTTATAATCGCGTCTACATCCTTTATACATTCGGTATCGATTTCACCGATTTTCGGGTTCCAAAAAAAACCTTGATAATTGTGGCCGCTTTCGATCTTATCTTTTCTGGTAGTAAGGTAATGGACAGAAATATCATTATCGTTCAAGAGCGTAACGATTTCTTTTCCAATTAATCCTGTAGCACCAGTTATAAGCACTTTCATTATTCGCAATTTTATACAAAGTTACGCATTGCCACTTGCCTGAAAAGAGTCTTTAAGTAAGGTTTAACAAAGATTGAAGCGAGCAAAACCATTTGAAACGAATCATGCTGTCGCTCTAAGCATTTCACGTTTTCCGGGTGGGCCAGGCAATCGCTCAACCGCGAACCCAACTTCTAGCATATTACGACGAACGCTACCTTTCGCAGAATACGTAACCAGAACACCATTGTGTTTAAGGGCAAGAAACATCTTCTTGAAGATCTCCTTTGTCCATAACTCAGGTTGCACTCGAGGACCAAAGGCATCAAAATAGATCAAGTCAAATTGGTCTTCATCTGTTATTTCGAAGAAGAATTGCTTACGTTTGGTAAGGCTGAAGTTATTGGTTATCTCATTTCGCTCTTGCCATGGAATATCATGCAACATTTTAAAGACCTCTTTTATCCCTCTATCATTGAAATGCTCGGCATAGTTAAGAGAATTCATTTCTTCTTTGCCCACAGGATAGGCCTCGACACCTGTATAATCAATTTGCAATCCAAGTTTCTTAGCCTCAAGAAACGTGATCAGGGCATTTAGGCCTGTACCAAACCCCATTTCAAGTATTGAAATTCGTTTGGACATCTGAGACACATGAAAAAGTCCTTTTTCTATAAATACATGATTGGCTTCTTGAATGGCACCGTGCTTTGAGTGGTAATGCTCATTCCATTCAGGAAGATAGATGGTCTTCGAGCCATCCGCTGTTGTAATAATCTTTCGCTGCAAGTTATTGCTTTAATAGGACGCCGTCGGCTTCAAAAGAAAAGGTCTTCTTGACTTCCGTAATGGCTGCGATCTCTTCAGGGCTTTTGCCTGCATCCTCTGCATAATGTCGCTGTTCGTCAACGGACACTTCGTTTACGAATGCCTTTCCATTTATGATCACTTCTTTTCCTTCAATGTCTTTAGGAACAAAAAAGCCATAATCCTTGAATTTCACCATGACTTGATTCCCATCTTCTAGGTCAAGCTTCATCCAGCATCCTTTACTCTTGCAAACTTCCTTTACAGTGGCTACCATCTTGGAATTAACACTATCACCAACGCTCATGTTCTTATAATGCTCTGCCATTCGACTTGCTGGCAATGCATCGTCAGCAATTATTTCGTTTCCAAAAGATTCGTATGAAGCCAATTCCTTTTTGGTTTCATTCGATTCTTTACAAGAAAATACCATTAGGCCTACCAGTAAGATAGATAAGATTATATGTTTCATTTTATTGAAATTTAAAGTGTTTTTTCAGATAACAAAGATACCAATCTTTTAAGTAATGAATTCGTTTTCCATTAGCCATTTATTACATAAATTTGCAGAATCAATGCGAACCTATGAAAACCGATTTAGTGACTCCAATAGAAATTGTAAAGACCAAGGAAAGCAAGATCAGCGCAGTTGATTTTGAAAATTTAAAGTTCGGGCAAGTATTTTCTGATCATATGTTAGTATGTGATTATGAAGATGGTAAGTGGAGTCCGCCTAAAATCGTTCCTTATCAGCCGATATCCCTGGAGCCATCGGCCAAAATATTTCATTACGGACAGTCGGTTTTTGAAGGGATGAAGGCATACAAGGATGATGATGATAAGGTTTTCTTGTTTCGACCATTGGACAATTGCAAGCGATTGAATATTTCCTCGAAAAGACTCGCGATTCCAGAATTGCCAGAAGCTTATTTCATGGATGGTTTAAAGGAACTCCTTAAAATTGAAAAAGACTGGATTCCTACAAAAAAAGGTAGCTCATTGTACATTCGCCCTTTTGTGTTTGCTTCAGGTGAAGGATTCCATGCCTCCCCAGCTGATGCTTATCGCTTCATAATTGCTTGCGCCCCTTCAGGGCCATATTTTTCCGGTAAGGTCAAGGTCCTCATTGAAACTAAATATTCAAGATCCGCTAATGGTGGTGTAGGTTTTGCTAAAGCTGGTGGAAATTATGCAGGACAATTCTATCCAACTCAATTGGCCAAGGAAAAAGGCTATCAGCAAGTAATCTGGACAGATGACAATACTCACGAATACATTGAGGAGGCAGGTGCCATGAACATTTTCGTAAGGATCAATGATACATTGCTGACAGTTCCAACGAGCGACCGTATCTTGGACGGCATTACCAGAAAGAGTATCATACAGATTGCGAAAGATGAAGGCATTGATGTTGAAGTACGTAAGATCAAGGTTTCAGAATTGGTAGAGGCGTCAGAAAGCGGAAGCCTTAAAGAAATGTTCGGTGCGGGAACTGCAGCAGTGATTTCTCCTATAGCTGGTTTTGGTTTTAACGGAAAGGATTATGATCTTCCGTATATTGAGAATCCAATGGCCGATTCCTTAAAGAAACGCATCGTGGATATCCAGACCAACAAAGCTGACGATCCTTATGGTTGGCGAGTAGGTGTAGAATAAATATTTAACTGTCTAGAATCGCCTTGATATTTGGCTTGAAGTAATTAGGGCCTTTTAACACCTTTCCATCTTCTCGATAAATAGGTTCACCGTCCTCACCTAGTTTGCTCATATTGCTGCGCTGAATTTCGTCAAATACCTCTTCTATTTTATGTTGGAGGCCATGCTCAATGATGGTTCCACAAAGAATATACAACATGTCTCCCAAAGCATCGGCAACTTCCACAAGATCATTGCTATCTGCAGCTTCGAGGTATTCCTCGTTTTCCTCACGCATTAGCTTATAACGTAATAAGTGTTTATCACTACCTAGATCGGCTTTTGGTTTTTCGAGAAAATCCAGTTTATAGGTTTGATGGAACAGTTTTACGGCATTTAGCTTGTCTTTCATATTTGGTGTACTTATGAGGTTTGATTATTTTCGCTAAAAATAACCAATGTTCAGCACAGGTCAATTAATTTTCGGCGCTTTATTCTTTCTAGTTTTCGTGGTGATCATTTACTTCATGTACCGAAAAGACCTCAAATTACATAAGCTGTATTATAAGGGCACCATTTGGGTTCTGATAGCATTTATCGCGTTCTTGCTACTACTGCTTTTCGTGAAGTTCTTTGTTAAAGGATAAATATAGACCGAATACAAATAGCAAAGCCCCAATCCAATGACTGAGGCTTGTTATTATCAATTCTATAAAACTCAATTAACTTCTGGCAGGAAACTATAATTCTTTTTATAATCAAGCATTTGAGCTGCAAATGATTCAGGTTGAGTAACATTGATTGCTGTAATCTCACCATCGCCATTCATTTCAGGAACCAATACAGGATTTACGAATCCGCTGTATGGCGCTGATGGAAATTGTTTGTTTCGTTCCAAGACCTCAGCATGTAATTCTTGATCCACCTTGACACCATAATCTTCAACCAAAGCCTCACAGGCAGCAAAATCACCTTCGGACTTGATTCGTTGGGTCTCCCGCAATAATTGTCCGAACAACTCATGCAACTTATCATAATCATTGATGTTAAAATACGTCTTGCCATCACGATTCACTTTCTCTATCACATTGTCCTTGGCTCCCTTTTCGAACGCCCAAGCAGACACCCATTGTCTGTTTCGCATATGGGCTTCTTCTACATCATCTCCAAGATTCAATCGTATCAATTGCGTCATGAGTCCGTTACGGATATATCCATCGTATGCCGCTGTTCCCAATGCTTTCCAATCATCCACAAGGCCTAACTCCTGAAGCTTCGGGTTGTATAAAAAATACAAGCCCAAAAGGTCTGCTCGACCTTCTTCCAAAGTAGAAGCATAATTCTTCAATGTTTCCTTAGTCTCTCCTACTCCAGGGTTGATCTGACCTGAGGCGTGACCAATGACTTCGTGCAACGCCGTATGCAGTTTGTCTGCCAGTTCGCCATGCGCTTTCTCCAGTTCGTATTCTTCCTCATCATTTACGAATTCCTTCAATCGGCCTGAACTCCTAGAGTTGTTATATGCATTAATTATGTTTCCGAGAGATACCGATTTGCTACCTACCTCTTTCCTGATCCAATTAGCATTAGGAAGATTAACACCTATTGGTGTACTTGGTGAAGCATCACCTGATTCTCCCGCCACTGTAACTACCTTGTAGGTCACACCAACTACACTGTCTTTCTTGTGATCCTCCATTAATGGTGCATTGTCCTCGAACCATTGTGCATTATCAGACAGGACCTTCATTTTTT
>JABDMQ010000084.1 GCA_013001365.1 Flavobacteriaceae bacterium | reverse complement strand
TAACTAACAGCAATTATCATGCTACAAATTCTGAATTATTCATGGATTTTTTTTTCTTTGTTATAAGCGCAATAATATGGAGCATTTCGTCGTATCGGCACGTAAATACAGACCTCAGACCTTTAAGGATGTTGTGGGGCAATCCGCCATTACAAATACTTTGCTCAATGCCATCGAAAACAACCATTTAGCACAAGCACTCTTATTCACGGGACCTCGTGGTGTTGGTAAAACTACCTGTGCTCGTATTCTTGCCAAAATGATCAATCAAGATGGCACTCAATCCGAAGATGAAGAATACGCTTTCAATATCTTCGAGTTGGATGCGGCATCCAATAATTCTGTTGATGATATTCGGAATCTTACCGATCAAGTCAGGATTCCACCTCAGATTGGCAAATACAAGGTTTATATCATCGATGAGGTACATATGCTATCTCAAGCAGCATTCAATGCGTTCTTAAAAACACTTGAGGAGCCACCAAAACACTGTATATTCATCTTGGCAACAACGGAAAAGCATAAGATAATCCCAACTATACTATCCCGTTGCCAGATATTTGATTTTAAGCGAATAACTGTCAAGGATGCTAAAGAATATCTCCAATACATTGCAGAACAACAAGGGGTTAAGGCCGAGGATGACGCCTTGCATATAATAGCTCAGAAAGCAGATGGGGCAATGCGTGATGCTCTTTCCATCTTTGATCGTGTGGTAAGTTTTTCTGGTAAAGACTTAACACGAAAGGCAGTTACAGAGAATTTGAATGTCCTGGATTATGAAACTTATTTTAAGTCAACCGACTTAATACTTAATAATAAGATTCCGGAGTTATTAGTTCATTTTAATGATGTCCTTTCAAAGGGGTTTGATGGTCATAATTTTATCGCAGGTCTGGCATCTCACTTCAGGGATTTACTGGTATGCAAGAATCCACAAACAATTTCTTTACTTGAGGTAGGTGAGCAAACGCAAAAGAAGTACGAAAAGCAATCAATTGAAACATCTCAAGAATTCTTGATGAAAGGAATTGAACTTGCCAATGACTGTGACTTTAAGTACAAGACAAGTAAGAATCAAAGGTTACTTGTTGAGCTTTGTCTTATGCAACTTGCTTCTATCACGTTTAGACCTGAAAAAAAAAACAATGATCACTTCATAATCCCGGCTTCATATTTCAAGGCAAAGGGCATTAAACCAATTTCATTAAAGAAACCTGAAAAAGTAGATTCACAGGATAAATCGAAAACTGAGACTGCTCCAGTCCAAGTTGAGTTAGTTGCTAATGAATTTGTGGAGATGGTTCAGGAGATTGAAACTCCAGCAATAGTTAAAAAACGCCCTGAAATCATACTTAAATCTGAAAAGAAACGTGTCTCAGGTCTTTCATTGAGCAGTATAAAGAAGAAAAAAGAACATCATATCAAACAATTGGAGGTCATCATTGACGAAAATGACCTGCCAAAGGAAGATTTTACTGAAGAACAAATGCAGCACGAATGGAATTCGTTTGTGAGCAGACTGAAGAAGAAGGGCAAGCATAATTTAGCTTCGATTCTTTCGATAGACGAACCTAAACTTAAAGAGAATACCATTCACCTAGAATTCCCTAACTCTACAAATAAAGTTGAAGTCGAAAGACAGCAATATGAGCTATTAGCACATTTAAGGAAGCAACTTAATAATTTTGATATTAAGCTTTCAATCACAGTAAACGAAGAAAAGGAAAAACAATACGCATATACTTCTAAAGAGAAATTTCAAAAGTTAATGGAGAAAAATCCTAATATTGAGACTTTACGTAAAACTTTCGATTTAGATGTTTAAGTATCTAATAATGTGTAATATATAAATGTTAGGATTAAAACTTCCCACGGATCCAAGATGGGTTGATATCGCTGAGAAGAATATTGAAGAAATATTGACGGATCACGCTTTCTGTGAGCAAAAAGCCGCCAGTACAGCACTTTCTTTTATTGTAAGTTTTCCAGAGTATACAGACCTTGTTAAAGAAATGTCCGCTTTGGTAAAAGAGGAGATAAGTCATTTCAAGATGGTTCATGATCGAATTCTCGAAAGAGGTTGGGTATTAGGAAGGGACCGCAAGGATTATTACGTGAATAAATTGATGACTCTTTTCCCTAAAGGTGGAAGTAGGACAACTCAGTTAGTGCATCGTCTATTATATGCCGCACTAATCGAAGCCAGAAGTTGTGAACGCTTTAGATTGTTATCAGAGGAGCTGGAAGACAAAGAGTTAGCAGCTTTCTATCATAAACTTATGGTTAGCGAAGCGAATCATTATACAATGTTCCTAGGATTCGCAAGGCAATATGGAGTGCGAAAAGAAGTTGACAAGAAGTGGCAAGAACTATTGGATTTTGAAGCGAAGATCATGAAGGACTTAGGCAAGTCCGAAACTATTCATGGATAATCATTGCTTCACTATTTCGCCATTTTCCCATATACCAGATTGTTGTGTTCCATCTTGATACGTGTATGTTCCCTGGCCTTCCATTGCACCGTAAGACCACATTCCATTGTAGCTTTCTCCATTTTTATATACAAATCTTCCTTTGCCATGGCGCAAATTATTTTGGTACTCACCTATATACATATCACCACTAAAA
>JABDMQ010000081.1 GCA_013001365.1 Flavobacteriaceae bacterium | reverse complement strand
GGAAGGTGATATAACCCTGAAGGTAATCGATAAAGGCACGCCCAAAGATATTCATATAAAAGAAGGAGAAATCTTCCTGTTGCCGCCAAAAGTTCCACATTCACCTCAAAGAGGACCGAATACTGTGGGATTGGTAATCGAGTATCCAAGAGAAAAAGGCGTTCAAGATGCCTTGCTTTGGTTCTGCGAGAATTGCACCACCAAACTCTATGAGGAAGACTTCACATTAGATAATATTGAAACTGATATGCCAAAGATTTTCGATAATTATTATAGCGATCATGATAAGCGTGAGTGCCCAAAATGTGGGCAAGTAATGCAACCGCCTAAAAAGGTTCAGTTAGAAAACTAAAATGACGAGAAAACTTCGCATAAACGGTCATTCACATTTACTACCTTACCCTGAAGAGATTCCTCAGTTTATGAAGGACAGAGGTATTTTCTGGGTGGACAAAGACCGCAAATTCATGCTTCAAAAAGACTGGAGTCGTCCAGTCACCGATTCGAGTTTTTTCTTGGACGAAAAGCTGGCTTGGATGGAACGTTTCAAGATCGATCATGCGGTAGTCTTGAATCTCTCACAATTGTATGGAAATGGCTTACGAGTTGAAGAGATGAAACAGGCCTTGCGTTTCCAGAACGATTTCAATGCTAAGATTCAACGTGAAAATCCGAGCAAGTTCACTTGTGGCTTCGTGGTTCATCCAGGATTTGTTAAAGGCGCATGCTGGGAAATCGAGAGATGTGTTGAGGACTTAGGCATGCAATTACTCTGCTTACCAACGCACTATATGGACACCATAGGAACGTGGCGCTGTATTTTCGATGAAGAAAATGAACCTATTTTCGAGTTAGCAAGCAAATTCAATCTTGCTGTAGAAGTACATCCTTATGATGGCGAGAAATTCATTAAACTAGAAAACACGGCATGGCGATTTCACTTGATATGGATGCTAGCCCAATGTGCCGATGCCTATCATTTCTTGACCTTGAACGGCTATCAAGACAAATTCCCAAATATGCGTACTTGTTTTGCACATGGTGGACAGTTGGCCCAAATAAACTTGGGAAGACGCATACAAGGGTTTGATGGACGTCCGGACCTTTTTGAAGGCAAGAGCCACCCAAGAAAAGCGGTGGGCCATAAAAATATCTTTTTTGACACTTTGGTACATGACACTGGCGGATTGGAATTATTGATAAAGAACCAAGGCCATGAACAAGTTGTTATGGGTCTTGATGATCCTTATCCGCTAGGTGAGATGGAAAGTGAAAAGCAATCGTCTTATCCCGGCAAGATCTTGGACCTAGCAGTGGACCAGGATATTATTAATGAAGACCAACGAGATGCCATATGGAATGATAATGTAATTCAATGGCTATGTGGTGATGATGAGAAAGCAAAGAAGGAACTTGTGAATCGAATCTTGGCCTAATGCATTTCATTCCTGAAGCAATTGATAATTACATCCTAGCTCATTCTGAAGACGAGCCAGAGCTTCTTCAGCAACTCAATCGGGAAACAAACCAAAAGGTATTGCAGCCACGTATGTTGAGCGGGCACTACCAAGGTCGTATCCTAAGCATGATTTCGAAATTGGTCAATCCAAGATCTGTACTAGAAATTGGTACGTATACTGGCTATTCGGCAATTTGTCTGGCCGAAGGACTGCAAGAAGACGGTGAAATACATACCATTGACCATAATGAAGAATTGCATGACCTACAACGCAAGTATTTCGACAAGTCAGGCTTTGGCAAGCAGATCATGCAACACACAGGAGATGCTTTGGACATACTCAATGATTTGGACATGACTTTTGACCTTGTTTTCATAGATGCTGATAAAGAGAACTACATTAATTATTTTCATGCGATTATTGATAAGCTTAATCCTAGCGGCATTATTATTTCAGACAATGTCCTTTGGAGTGGAAAAGTCCTTGACAAAGTTCAAGATGAGGACGAAGCCACAAAAGCCCTTATTGAATACAACAAACTCCTCAAAGCAGACCAGCGTGTTGATTCCATTATCCTGCCTATAAGGGATGGATTGACCCTTAGCCGAAAAGTGTAGGGCTTTATCAGAAACTAAATATTTAGGTAAAAACTGTATCTTGTTAGCACGGTAGATAAGTAACATATCTCCATGAATCATTCATAATAACAAAAAAATTCATTGGTCATGAAGTTTTTGAAATATACTCTAGGAGTTCTAATCCCTATAACTCTTCTGTTTCTGCTAATAGGTGTAATTAAATCTGAAGTGAGTTATGACTGCGATATTCTTGTAGATAAATCACTAGCTGAATCTTGGGCAGTGAGTCAAGACGAAGATAAAATGGCCGAATGGTTGGAAGGATTCCAGAAAATAGAACATGTGAGTGGTACTTCCAATACAGTCGGTGCTGTTGCAGATGTCTATTTTATTACTAATGGAGATGAAATGAGCATTAGAGAAACTATAACCGAGATAATTCCGAACGAATCAGTCTCAATGACATTTACATCTGATTTCATGAATATGGATTATACCCTCCGTATGAAATCCGAAGAAGGAAAAACACGAATTAGTTCTAGTACATCAGCCCAAGGAAATGGCATGTTCTCTAGATCATTAATGGCAATAATGAGTGGTTCTATCAAGGCACAGGAAGAAACCAATCTTGTTAATTTAAAGCGTACAATTGAGACGAATACAAAGATTTATGACCCTTAAAAACGGAGAGTATCCTAAGTGTAAGGCTAATGAATATACAATTTCTTTAATTCCGTGGAATTAGCAGTTACCAAATCTGAGGATATATTGCAAATTATAATTTCCGCTTAACAGACCCCGTGAAGTCCTCGAGGCCATCCTTGACTTTCTTGATCTCATCATCGATCTCTTTGGTTACGCTGGTATCGATACCATGACTTTCGGCACTTTTTGAGATTTCGCTTTTGATATCGTTGGTAGCATCCTTGAGTACACGCATGCCCTTCCCTAGCCCGCGAGCAACTTCAGGTATCTTGTCAGCACCAAATACCATGACCACAATGAAAAGGATCAAGGCGATTTCCGCACCACTAATAAACAATATGAAGTTAATGAGTATCACAATACAAATATACTAAGTTGATTCATGGCAATAAAAAAACCGACGTTAAAAACGCCGGTTTGTTAGAAGTGACTTAATTCTTCACTATCTGTTCTTTACTTCATTCTTGAACTGATCGAACTTACTTTGCTTTATCTCTTTTGGCCAAGCATTGTTAGAAAGATCTATATCTGCTGTTTCTAGGTCTGGATCAACCTTAATAGACACTAGTTCCTTTTCAGATGCTATGGTCTTGCTTACTTCATTATCATTCAGTCTCCAGATCTGGGCTGGATAAGTAACGCGTTCTTTAGATCCATCTGCATACTCATACTCCGCAATGATCGGCATGACCAATCCTCCTGGCTTTTCGAACGTTACTTTATAGAAGTATTTTGGCTCTTTCATGGTGCTTCGTTCCTCTTCTGAAAAATTATCCATGATATATTCCTTAAGGGTAGGAACGCTTTCCATTAAATTGGCATTACGCATGCTTTCCTTGAAGTCTTCGCTGCCTTCTTCAACCATATATACCAATGGCGGAAGATCGCTCATTTGCATACCACGTTGCTGCACGATATCCTTAACGTATTGATTTGGTTCGTTTGATACGTAATATTTTTTCACTTCTTTCAAACCGATATCTGTATAATCGGTGGTATAGAACCAACCTCTCCAGAACCAATCTAGGTCCACCGCAGAAGCGTCTTCCATCGTACGGAAGAAATCCTCAGGTGTTGGATGCTTGAACATCCATCTTTGAGAGTATGTCTTGAATGCATAATCAAACAGTTCACGACCCATTATGGTCTCTCTCAAGATATTCAATCCTGTTGCTGGTTTACCATAAGCATTGTTCCCGAACTGATAGGTATTCAGTCCCTTGGTCATAATCGGTGCGATGTAATCTTGGTCACCACCCATGTAAGGTACGATCTTGGATGCAGGTCCACGTCGCGATGGGTATTTCTTATCTGCAGGTGATAACGCTGCCGGGTACCACTCTCCAAAATCTTGCTCCGCAACATACTGTACAAATGTATTGAGCCCCTCATCCATCCAAGTCCATTGGCGCTCATCGCTATTGACGATCATTGGGAAGTAATTGTGTCCGACCTCGTGAATTATCACACTGATCATTCCGTACTTGGTACGATCACTGTAGTTTCCTTCTTTATCAGGACGACCATAATTCCAACATATCATAGGATATTCCATCCCTTGATTCTTGGCATGTACCGAAATGGCTTTGTGATAAGGATAATCAAAGGTCATTCTCGAATATGATTTCAATGTGCTAGCTACAGCCTTTGTTGACCATAGCTCCCATAATGGATTACCTTCTTTTGGATACATGGACACTGCCATGACATCTTGATTGCCGACCTTAACTGCCATCATATCCCAAATGAATTTCCTTGAAGTTGCAAACCCGAAATCACGAACATTCTCTGCATACAACTTCCATGTTTTTTTCTTATCGCTAAAACCCGTCTCTGCTTCTTCAGCTTCCGCCTGATTTACGATAATTACTGGTTCGTCATAAGACTTTTTGGCTTGATTGTAACGCTTCATCATCTCTTTTGAGAAGACCTCTTTCCTGTTCATTAGCTTCCCAGTTCCATCAAGAATATGATCCGCTGGAACGGTAATGTTAACTTCAAAATTTCCGAAAGGCAGTGCGAATTCATCACGTCCCCAGAATTGGGAATTCTGCCATCCTTCAACATCACTGTACACTGCCATTCTTGGATAGAACTGGGCAATGACATAAGCCTTGTTTCCATCTTCTGGAAAAAACTCATATCCCGAACGACCACGTCCATTAACATGATCATTGATGTTATACCACCATTTAATTGAGAATGAGAATTTCTCTCCAGAAGCCAGAGGTTTTGGCATTTCTACTCGCATCATCGTCCTATTGATCATGTGTGGTAAAGACTTTCCGTTCGCATCTTTAACGGCTTCGATATTGAAACCTCCATCAAAACCATCAGACAAGTAATTATTAGCAAAACCACCTGGTTGCATAGCTGGTTGTAGACCATCGTTTTGGATCAATGGTGTCTTGGAGTCCTTGGCCCGCATGTTCTGGTCCAATTGTACCCAAAGGTACTCTAATGTATCTGGTGAGTTATTTGTATAGGTTATGGTTTCATAACCGGACAGTTTGGAGTTCTTATCGTCCAATTCCAAGTCCATTTTGTAATCTGCCTGCTGCTGATAATAAGCAGGTCCAGGAGCCCCAGATGCCGTTCTATACATATTTGGAGTTGAGAACTCGTCGTATAACTGCTTGAATTTGTTGGTGTTAGTGTGACCTAGTTCGCGTTCCTCTTTTTCCGCTTCTTGCGCAAAGCCTGTAAAGGAAACAAAGAGAATCGACAGTACTGCGTACTTTAGTGTTTTCATGTGTTATTCTGTTAGTGAAAATTGATCTGAAAATTAACCAAAAATTCAGGTTTAAAAGGTCTTTCAGTCGAAGTTTAACAAACCTTTATCATTTCCTTGAACGAGTATGAAACTCTTCTTTTTTGAGTTGATCTTGGTGCGAATTACATTCTGTTGTTCTTCAAAAATATCAAAAAGGACAGAGTTGCTGATTTCTATTGAACGAATTGCCTCGATTCCATAAATCTCGAGGTAGCAAATGGCAATGTCGTCTTCGTATTCCTTACCAAGATAATTCAGTTTCACGGGTACTCCATTAATAACGAAACCAATTTTTTCCTTTAAGTATTTTTCTATATAAACTTCTGCCAATCCAGATTCGTTCTCGCCGGTAAGAGTTATGCTTTCGTCATAACGCTCTCGAATTAGTCGTTCTAGGTCATCGATGAAAATTCTTGAGGTTATCTGTACCTCGCCTTTTTCTTTTATGAAATCCACTTGAGTGACACTAACATAGAATTTATGGATGCTAGTGAATGCAAACATTGGAATGACCAGTAAAATTATAAGATTCTTAAGTTTGCTCATGGTTTCTTATTATGCAAATATATTGATAGTCTTGTTTTCAAAAAGTGTTCCAAAACATTAGTTCTTTAGGTTCGATTTATACTCTTTAAGTTTTTGTTGCAAGAATGCCATTGCAAACAGTTCGTTTTCAGAACTACATTTCTCAGTGAATTCTGGGTCTTCAGAACAAAAATAGAAAAACTCATATCGCAATGGGTCTTCCAAAGGATCTCCTTTGAAAAGGTCTTCAGAGAACTTGGCCTTTACTCGAAACATAAGCTCGTCTCTTGCCTCAAGTTTAACGCGTTGCTTAAGGTCCTTGGTCCTACCACTTATACGGTTCAATATTTTGTTAATGTTTATTGCAAAGCCAACTCCGTAGTAATAAAAGAACTTGCCATGATCCGCTTCTGCCAATTTCCGTTCACTTTGCGTCTTGATCTTGCCTTGATAGCCTGGAATTCCGACATCGTAAAAATTTATTGGAGCTTTTACATCAGAATTCTCAACATCTGATGATAGGTCACCTGTAAGCACTTTGCCGACAATTACCTCATCCAATTGATTGATGTTCTCTAACAAGAATACCTTGATAGTCTTAGTATCGATCATTTCCTTATCTACAATTACCGAATGTAATTTGTATTGCACCCCAGAAAAAACCAATGTATCCGTTTCACTTGCTTCTATTGTAAAAGTACCAATTGGGTTCGTTATGGTAGCATTTCTCTTGGTCTTATTGATCACATGAATTCCATCCACATCCGCAGTCGCATAGATGGTCCCATTCAATTGAACGCTTTGCCCATAAGAAGAGGTAACAAAGGCAAAACAAAAAAGAAAAAATTTGAAACTAGTCCTTAGCACTCTGTAATTCTAAAAACGATTGGCTTTGATGAACCAAGAAATCAACGAATTCCATTTCACGGCCATCTTTCAAGAGTTCATAGTCCAATCCGTTGTCTTCAACAAAAACAATGAACTCATTCACCTTTTCCTCAGGAATACCGAATGTGCGACTAACATAAGAGTTACTATACATCAATCGGAGGTCTAGGACATCATTATTCTTGGTTGCTGCACCAACACGAGTATTATAGGCTGCTATTTCGGAATCTTGGTCTTTCTTTTTCTCTCGAAACAATGGTTTCAAAAGATACCCAACAATTCCAATTATATCTCCGCCTAACTGGTCTGCTTTTCCTCCAGCTCCTCTTACAAATGGATTTTTAGCTTTGGTCTTGTTGTCTGGTGTTAGCTCAATAGGAGCAAGTTCCGTGTCGAATTCGTCTTTCTTGAAAGGTAAGTTTGTAGTTCGCACTCGATTTATGTCAACGATCATATTCCCAGAAAGGTCATAAGGTGTAATGACTATTTCTGGTAATTTATTCACTTGCTCTACCATGAAAATGGTCATTTTTCTTTGTTGGATGATTCCCTCATCAACCACAACCACGAACTTCTTGAATTGCAATGCGGATATCTCGATACGATCGTTCACCTTGGCATCAATGGTAAAATTCCCGTCAAAATCTGAAATTGTCCCGCGATCCGAAGTGATATTATAGACGGTAACGCCTTCGATATCATTGGCTTCAACAACGATCTTGCCATTTATCTCAACTCGTGGCATGATCTGAGCGAATGTGGTAGTTGAAACTATCAAGAAAAGTATATGTAGTAGTTTTTTGTTCATAGTTGTAAAGAAAAAATCTTTAGTCTTAATTAAATGCAAAAGGGTTGTAAACTTTTGTTAAATGGGTTAATCACTTAAATTTACGAAATTTCCAATGAGGATGAAAACGATTCTTGAGACAAATCGACTTTATTTACGGGAGTTGACCAAAGAGGATGCTATTCACTTTTACCAAATCAATAATGACCCAGAAGTAATTGCATTTACTGGCGATAGCCCTTTTGATTCCGTTGAGGATGCCCAGGAATTCTTGCAATCCTATTTACAACAGTATCAAGATCATAATATGGGCCGCTGGGCAGTCTGCCTCAAAGAAACCAACGAAGTATTAGGTTGGTGCGGACTTAAATATCATCCCGAAGATTGCTTGGTTGACATAGGCTATCGATTCTATAGAGAACATTGGGGAAAAGGCTTCGCAACAGAGGCATGCAAAGCCTGTTTGGACTATGGTTTCAAGCACCTTGACCTTAAGAGAATTGTGGCTCATGTTCATGTGGATAATGCCGCTTCGCACCGCGTTGCCTTAAAATCTGGTCTTATCTATGTAAAGGATTTTATATACGACGGACAGCCTGCCAAATTATATCAACTTCGCAAGAATGAGTATCTTTCGAATTCATAAGCCTAATATTATGAAATATACCTTATTCATACTTGTTATAGCAATTTGCAGTTGCAGCAGTATTAATGAAACGAATCTAACAGAAACTCAGATCAAGAAGGATACGGAAGCCATAAAAGCTGTTTTGCATCAACAAGCCAAAGATTGGAGTGATGCAAGTATCGAAGCATTTATGGAAGGCTACCAAAAGACTCCAGATCTATTGTTTGTTGGAAAGAGCGGAATCACAAAAGGCTGGCAAGAGACCATGAAAAGGTATAAGTCTAGTTATCCAACTAAAGACCATACTGGACAATTGACATTTGACGTTCTTGAAGTGCAACCCATACATACTCAAGCATATTTGCTGGTAGGTGAATTTCATCTTAAACGAAAGGTTGGCAATGCAAATGGAATCTTCACGTTAGTATTCAAGCAGATCGATAATCAATGGAAAGTGATATCGGACCACACAAGTGCCTATGATGATTAAAAGTTATTCCAGGAAAATCTCTATAATAATCGGTTCAGTTATAATAATACCAATTCTATTGTCATATAATATCAAAAGAACCATCTCGTATGACGAGTTAATTGGCAAAGGCAATCCAGAATTGTTTGGTGAGGGATATTCCTTAAGGGAAGAAGCCAAAAAAGCCTTCCTCAAAATGAAAAGTGCGGCAGCTGAGTCTGGCATCGACATCAAGGTCGTTTCCAGTTACAGGAATTATGCGCATCAAAACAGGATTTGGGAACGTAAGTACAGGAAATTCACGAAGGATGGAATGTCACCTATTGATGCCATCAAGAAAATAGTCGAATACTCAACAATTCCGGGAACATCACGGCATCATTGGGGAACAGATATCGATATTGTCGATGATGCAGTCAAACAACCCAAGAACCTGTTAGCTGCTGATCATTTTCATGATGATGGCCCATTCTGTAAATTGAAAGAATGGCTTGACGAACATTCTGAGACCTATGGCTTTTATTTGGTCTATACCGACAATGCAAATAGAAATGGATTTAAATATGAACCATGGCATTTGAGTTATAAAGCATTGTCGATTGACTACCTTGCTGAATACAAGAAATTAGACCTTCTTGAAATGTTACAAAAAGAGCAGCTTTTGGGAAGTGAGTACTTTACAAAAGAATTTTTGGAATCCTATATATCTGACAACATTTTAGATATCAATCCAGCTCTTTTACCCTAATCTTTTGTATTTTTAGCTTCAATAATTTTAACACAATGAGAGGTAGTAAATTAAAAATCAGGCTCTTGATAGGTCTTGCTATCGTTGCCTTTGCCTTTATAAGGAAATGTAATCAGAAACAAGAAAATCCGTATACAGGTCGCACCCAGACCATAAACATGACCCCAGAACAGGAAATCGCCATCGGTTTGCAAAGTGCACCTCAAATGGCCCAGCAACATGGTGGTCTTTACCCTGACCAGAAATACCAAGCTTTCGTGGATCAAGTTGGTAACAATCTAGTTAAATCCAGCATTGCAAGAGAGACGCCATATCAATATGAATTTCATTTGTTGGCCGATCCAAATACCATTAATGCGTTTGCCTTGCCAGGAGGGCAGATCTTCATAACATATTCACTTTTCTCCAAACTTGAGAACGAAGACCAGTTGGCCGGAGTTCTTGGGCATGAAATTGGTCATGTTCTTGGCAAGCATTCTGCAGAGCGCATAGCTGAATCAGACTTCTGGAGAACAGCGACCATGGGAGCAACTGTGGGCGCAGATATGGGAGGCCTAATAAGTGGTATTGGACAGAATACTTTGCTTAAGAATGGCCGTGGAGATGAATTGGAGAGTGATGAGCTCGGTGTCAGATTCATGTTACGTGCAGGATATAATCCTGAAGAGATGATAGGCGTCATGAAAATCTTAAAAGAAGCCGCAGGACCTAATCGTGTACCTGAATTCCAAAGTACACATCCAGATCCTGATAATCGAATTGAGAAAATTCGCGAGGCAATCGAGAAATACAGAGGATATTAAATTTAACATCGTATTACAAAACAAGATCCTGCAATTGCAGGATCTTGTCTTTATATTTGCAACATAAGAGTTAAAATGAATAAAAAAGTAATATTAATGATACTTGATGGTTGGGGACATTCGCCTAACCCCGAAGTATCAGCCATAGATAATGCTGAAACGCCTTTTATAGATTCCTTATACGAAAAGTACCCTAATGCCGAATTGAGAACTGA
>JABDMQ010000076.1 GCA_013001365.1 Flavobacteriaceae bacterium | reverse complement strand
AATGAGGCTTTTTCCTTGAACAAATCCTTGCTGAATGCTAGGTCTGTTGAAAAAATGCCCTGATTCTTGCTTTGGGCAGTCTCACTAGGTCCGCGGTAGAACAATCGAGTTTGCCAATCGATATTAGCTGGCAAGGTGTATTTGGCATTTAAGCGAGCAAACCAACTAAAGTTTTCTGCATCAAATACTTGGCCCTCAAAACTCCCTTTTGTGACAGATTGAAAGAGGTTAATATTACCATTTAAATTAAACTTCCTGTTTGGTCTATAAGTTACAGTCACTTCACCACCATACCGATTGTTAGTAGCTAAATTTACAGGGGTACGTCTTATAACTGGAACATTTGTTCCGCCGACAACGACTGTGGTTCCTGTGTCTAAACTTATAAAACTGAAAATATCTCTTGCTCTTTGATAGTATACTGAGCCATTTAAGGTGACTTTCCCCATTCTATTTAAATATCCAAGGTCAAAAGCATCAGAGATACTTGGATCCAGGTCTGGGTTACCCTGGAAAAGGTTGGTAGCACTGCTTCTTGATGGAAAAGGATTAATGAATCTTGACCTTGGTCTACGAATTCTTCGATTATAGCCTAAGGTAAAACTCTCATCCTCAGAAATAGCATAGCCTAAATTAACAGTTGGAAACAACTGAGCATAATCCTTCTTTTCAAAATCCCCGCTGGTTATTTGTTCTATTGTTATTCTTGTATTTTCCATTCTTAGTCCAAGTAGAAAAGAAAATTTATCTCCGAGCTTATTACCATATTGAGTGTAAAATGCATTGACATGCTGCTTAAAATCAAGGGCATTGCTGAGATTGGTATTATTCACAAAATTGTTACCATCAGCACTGAATTCAACCAAATAATCTGTATTCAGTGTTTGAAAACTACCTCTGTACCCCAACTCCCATTGGCCGTTTTCACCGATAGGCTCAACGTAGTCGGCCTGCATGAACACTTCTTCCTGGTTTTCGTCGGTAAGGACATTTTCAACATCAATACCGTCTTGGTTAATTAGAGATGCTTCTATTTCATTACTGTCTTCATATTGAAAAGCAAACGTCAATTTATGCTGACTGTTACCTTTGAACTGCTTATCGTAGTTAAAAGAGTATTGGATAGTTTTATCATCCTCAACTTCTGGATCTAGTCTTGTTGTCCTGTTAACAAGGCTTCCAGAGGCATTCAATTCATCAATGAAATTGATTGTTTTACTCTCGTTATCACTATTTCTATAAACGATTGAAGTTGTAATTGAAGAGGATTCATTTACATACCATTCAACCCCAAAATTTGTGTTCAAGCCTTTCCTTATCCTATCAAAATCACGTTCCTCTCTTAGGAATGAGCTTGGGTCATCTCCATTAAAGAACTCCGTTTCTGAGAAAGAGTTTCCTGGAACTTCACGATAATTATAGCCTGTTGTATTGAAGAAATTAAGATCTCCTGTTCTATAGTTAATATTACCGGAGATCCCAGACTGAAAAGGCAAACCTGTATTTAAAGTAATTGCTCCATTTAGGCCTTGTAATTTGCTTCGTCTTAAAATAATATTCAAAATACCAGCTGTTCCTTCTGCATCGTAGCGTGCAGATGGCGAGGTTATTACTTCAACTCGTTCAATAGATTCTGCTGGCAATTGACGCAATGCATCTGTTGAATTAAGACCTACCAATCCTGATGGTTTTCCATTAATCAAAATCCTTACATCATCATTGCCTCTAAGCGCAACATTACCTTCAACATCCACTGAAACGGAAGGCACATTGTCTAGAACATCACTTACAGTGCCACCTCTAACGGTCAGGTCCTTACCGACATTATAGATTTTCTTGTCAAGCTTAATTTCAACGGTGGTGCGTTCAGCTATTATTTCGATAGCATCAAGAGCTTCTACGTCGAGACTTAGAAGAATGGTTCCAATGTTCGTGTCCGAATTAAAATTTCTATTCGGTAAGGTAACGGTCTTGAACGAGATGTATTCAATCGTAACATCGTAAACGCCTGTTGGTAGTTTGATACTGAACTCACCTTTGTCATCTGTAATTCCCCCAGTAATGATCTTATTCTGTCTGTTACTAAAGAAGGCAATAGTGGCGTATTCCAATGGAAGCTTCGTTTCTTCATCAAGAACTTTTCCAGATACCGTAATTTCAGTGGTAGTAAGTGGTTGAGAAAAAGTAATGTAACTAAAAAGGAACGAACACAATAACAGAGTAATTAATCTTGTTTTCATGTTATATTATGCTCTAGGATGGTTAGTAAGAGCAAGTCGTCAAATGTAGACTAAGAAGTAATCCGTAATGGTTAATTCTTTGTTAATTTAATCGTTAATTAATTACTAATTTAAATTATGGTTTTGATCACATCCGGAGGTCTTCCAATGACTGCGTTATTGTTGTTTATAACGATAGGTCGCTCAATTAATTTTGGATGCGTCAACAAAGCTTCAACAATGGCTTCATCAGATAGGTCCTTTCCTTTATAATTGTCCTTCCAAACCTGTTCATTTTTTCGCACTAGTTCTAAAGGATTTATTTCTAATAAATCGATAATGTTCTTTAGTTCTTCTCTAGTAGGAGTTTCCTTTAAATATTCGATG
>JABDMQ010000073.1 GCA_013001365.1 Flavobacteriaceae bacterium | reverse complement strand
TATCAATATATTCCCCTAATTTCTGTCCATTACGCACTAAGGAACCTTCTGTGACCAATACTTCGGTAAGAATACCTGTAAAGGGTGCCCTTATGGAATATTTGGACAAACGTTCTTCTAGGTTCTTCACATTATAGTATGTAGAAATAATGTTTCTTCCGGTAATAAAGAATTTCTCTTGTTCCGAAGAAGTATCTGGTAATTCAGGTGTTCTTTTGGACAGATCAAAATCATTCAAATAATTTTGCCATTTCGCATACGCATTAGGATAATCCAAACGCAGGTCGGGCATAATAGATGCGATCAAATTATACAAATTACTTTTAGCCGATTGAACTGAAGCATAATATTCTGAAGCATCGATCCTTACCAATGTCTGACCTGCATTATAGCGCTGACCTTCCTTAAAAGGCTTTCCTGTGTTCTTGAATACACCTTGAACTTCACTAAATAATTCAATTCGACGCATAGCCTGTAAATTACCGTTAGCTGGAATACTAATTGGAATAGACTTATTCTGAACCTCCTGAACAAATACTGTCTTAACTACTTTATTGATTCTTGGTTTGGGTTTATTCTTATTGGCTATGATGGTCTTAGCACCGAAAAAAGCACCAATTATCAATAAAATACCTAAAACGGAAAGTATTATTTTCCTCATCTGATGGTTGTGTTAATTGAGTGCTCAAAATTACCTAAATGGGCGGCACTGCTTTGTTAAATTAATCCTAAAAGAAATCTGGGATTAACTTGGTTTATCTAATTCAGAATGAAGCGATTCCCAATCCTGCATCAAAGAGTCCAATTTGGATTTCTTGTCCTGATAATTGTCAAAGAAGTTAGGATTAGCCGCAGTTTCATTATAATTTACCTCCAATTGGACATCCATTTCCTTAATGTCCTTTTCTAGCTGATTGATTTGCGATTCCACTTTGCTCAATCTGTTATTCAAGGATTTTAGACGCTTTTGATCTTTATAGGAATCCTTATTGCTTTTCTTGGAAACCTCCTTCACGATAGTTCTTTTCTCCGCCTCTCTAAGGTTTTCGATATTTCTTTGTTCCAAATAAAAATCAATTCCACCTAGGTATTCCTTTAACTTGTTGTCCTTGAATTCATATACCTTATTGACAATTCCTTGAAGAAAATCACGGTCGTGAGAAACAAGAATCAGAGTACCTTCGAATTGTATCAATGCTTCCTTTAGTACGTTTTTGGATTTGATGTCCAAATGATTCGTAGGTTCATCCATCACCAATACATTAAGTGGTTGCAATAACAGCTTGGCCAGAGCCAGACGATTGCGCTCACCTCCCGAAAGTACCTTGACAAATTTCTCTACCTCGTCACCTCGAAATAGGAAAGACCCCAATATATCACGAACTCTAGGCCTGTTCTTTTCATTTGCAGCATCGATCATGGTATCAAGCACTGTCTTATTACCATCTAAATAGTCTGCTTGGTCCTGGGCAAAATATCCTATTTGCACATTATGACCAATGGATAGTTCTCCTTCATGTTCGATTTCTCCAACAATAATCTTTGCCAATGTGGATTTTCCTTGACCGTTTTGACCAACAAAAGCTATTTTGCTCTGCCGCTCGACCATTAGGTTAACATTTGCCAGCACTTGATTGTCGCCATAATTCTTTACTACGCTTTCTGCCTCGATAACCACTTTTCCTGGCATCACCGAAATCGGGAATTTCAAAGTCATTACTGCATTATCATCTTCATCGACCTCAATTCTTTCCAACTTATCTAGTTTCTTAATTAGCGATTGCGCCATTGTTGCTTTGGTGGCCTTTGCTCTGAATTTCTCGATTAGCTTTTCAGTATGCTCTATTTGTTTTTGCTGATTCTTTTGCGATGCTAGTTGCTGTTCGCGCAGTTCTTGGCGTTGAATTAAATATTTAGAGTATGGTTTGTTATAATCGTAGATACGCCCCAAGGATATCTCTATGGTCCTATTGGTAACGTTGTCCAAAAACATTTTATCGTGAGAGACGATCATCACAGCACCTGGATATTGTTTCAAGAAGGATTCCAACCAAATTATTGATTCGATATCCAAGTGATTGGTTGGCTCATCCAGTAACAATATATCATTGTTCTGCAGCAAAAGCTTGGCCAATTCTATCCGCATTCGCCATCCACCAGAAAAGGTATCCGAAAGGTTATTGAATTCACTTCTCTTGAAACCGAGACCTTGAAGTATTTTCTCAGTATCTCCCTGATAGTTATAGCCACCTAGTATTTCGTACTGATGTTGGAGATCATTCAAATCGACCATAAGTTGATTATAAGATGCACTTTCATAATCAGTCCTTTCGGTCAATTGAAAGTTGATTCTTTCCAGCTTGTTTTCAAGATTCTTTATTTCCGTGAATGCTTGATAGGATTCCTCTAATACCGTTCTACCATGCTCAAAATCAATATCCTGTTTGAGAAAACCGATTTTCAATTCTTTATCTGAGGCAATTTGTCCAGAATCATATTCCATCTCACCAGAAATGATTTTCAGTAATGTGGACTTACCAGCACCATTCTTG
>JABDMQ010000010.1 GCA_013001365.1 Flavobacteriaceae bacterium | reverse complement strand
CTGTTATGGAGGTAGCGGAGGAGTTAGTGTTCTGTCCATTATTCCCCCAAACTAGGAATTCGTTGATGGTATTGAAGGAGTTCGGATTTAAATTATTTGTAAGTTCAGTATTGTCCAATGACATCGCTACTATGGCGCCATTATTAACAGATTTTGACTGTTTTTGTTCTAGGTCAGAATCATCATCTCGACCTATACCTGCAATATCATAGTTATACCCAGTATTGGCGGAAACATCCCATATCACATTGCCATCTGAGGCAACGTAATCTTGACTTGTACCATTGATACCAAGGGTAATGCCGTATTTAATTGCCAAGTAAGAGTCAATCCTATTTCTGTTTGGATTGTCGGCATTTCTTGTTGAATATGTTATTACTTCAACTATTCGTCCATCAAGACTACCTCTATATCCTTCACTTCTTCCTAGCCAATAATTCGCATTGTTCACAGTACCAAATTGAGGTACACCTACTTCGGTATTAACGACGTCCACATTGTTGTATAACAACTCATATCCATCTACAGGAGCATTTGTATTATGCCTTCCGTTGATGATTCCAACATTATCATAATTAATGCTTGTATTCACTTGTGCTACACCGTATCCTCTACTATTTACAGGAGTCGAACCATTGGGCGTAGTTCCGTGGGCATACGATAGAACCTCATTGCTAAATCGTACCGAATACCTCCCAAGCCCGATGCCTGTTCCATCGGTAGCTTGGGTTGAGGTATCGCTGTCGGCACAGAAAATATCTAAGCTAGGCGTTGAAGATGTCGTATTTATATCAGGAATTACTACGACATAAATATCATCAGAAAAATAGCCTGAGGCACCTTGCATTTCATCGCGTGTGGTGTCCGCATAGGTGTAATCAACAGCTGCTGTGTTATAATCATTTGCAAAATCGACTACTGGATTGAAGTTCACATTGTAATCAGGATGATCACGAAAGGTTGGTTCTTGACCAGGTGTATTGACTGTTGCATTATTCGTTTTTGCCTGATCATACCAAGTGGAAAGAGCTGTTCCATCTGTAAGGCCAGCACCATCATTTGCTTTAAGCCATAGTTCCAGATTCGTTGTGACTCCACCTGGACCTTCTGTCAGTGGTGCATTTCCATAACCAAGGATGTTGAAAGTATATGGGTTTTCATTCGAATCGTTATTGGCTATGGTGACCAATGCGGTGCGAGTGCCGCCTGCGCTTGGGTCGAAAGTAATGTCAAAACTTGTAGAATTACCTGAATTAATAGGTGTTGTAGGATTCGCACTTACTGTAAAGTCTGCTGCATTAGCTCCAGAAATTGCAATTAATGGCAGACCAGTTAGATTTAGTGGTAGTGTGCCAAGATTTTGAATTACAAAAGTATGCGTGGCAGATCCAACTGGTACGTTTACTGTACCAAAGTCTGTATCATCGGTAGTGCTAGGTGTGGAATCTCCATTTACAATAGAGACCGCATTACCCTGAATGTCTATTTCAGGTTGCGGTGTTGTGGAAGCAGTTAGACTTATATCATCAATGGCCATATCACTTCGATAGCCAGGTCCAGTCGTTCCGGAGAACCTAAGTTTTATTGTTTGTCCTATATAAGGTGTTAGATCAAGTAATACTTGATTCCATGTGGCACCATTACTCGTTTGCACTTGTCCTGATTGAGACCATAAATTTATAGGAAAAGTTGTTCCGTTTGTACTTAGGTCTACATTCAATGTGCCCATGTTCGCTCCGAACATGTGATAGTAAAATGAAAATTGTGCAGATGTCGCAGAGGTTAGATCAAAACAAGGACTTTCCAAATTGGCAGTATTATTGAAATTTGAACTTGCTTCGGTGTACATATACCAATTACCTCCGTTTGCCCCATTCGGACCTGTATTGTTGGAAGGTGTTCCACCTGATCGTCTTGACCAATCAAAATTGTCTGAAGTCGATTGGGCCCATTGACCTATACCAGTTTCAAAACCTTCTGTGTACGGAAATGCACTTACTGTCGATGAACAAGAAGTAGTACATCCGCCAGATACATTAAAGTTGAGGTTAGTGCCACCAGGACTTGCTGATGCACCGGAGTTAGTTAATACCGTTGTTCCTCCTGAAGTTATAGTGATGTTTGATGCAGCACCATTCCAACCATCTCCGTAGGTATCATACATCGTTATGTAATAATTATTAGCATCAGGTAGACATCCAAGACTAACGGTTGTAGAGTAACTATCATTGCAACATCCCGTATAGCCATTGTCAATTGTGGTGATTAGTGTACCTCCAGGATTGTAGATTTCAACACGATTCTCAGACGACCAATTTGGCCAATTGATCGAGACATCGACAGTTGAGGTTTGCGAGAAACCAAGTGGGGATAAAATTGTCAAGAAAGCTAACAGCAAAAACTTCTTATGATCAATTTCACCACCTTGAGTAGTAAAAGTTTTCATAAGCGTTCATTTAGGTTTGGGGACCAAAATCAAAATGAAATTAGTATAATCCTAGCTTAACAGCAAAATTTTTCGATGAAATACAGTGATCCGAATGATTTTTCGATGAAATGCAAAAGCCCTGATTTCTCAGGGCTTTCAAGCTTAGTTAAATTGATACTAGATTTGGGGATTTTTATTTAACTAATACTTTCTTTGATAAGGTTCCTTGTTCTGTTGTGATCTTGATTATATAAGTTCCGATACTCAAATTAGTGACCTTTAATTGAGTTATACTTTCATTTGGTATCTCATCATATGTTTTGATCGATTGACCAAGAACATTGAATATTTCAAGATTACTGATTTGAGTTGACAGCGGATTCAGGATGACAATATGTTTTTCTTCATTTGAATAATAAACCTCAAATGATTCATCTGATTCGATATCATCAATATCCAACGATTGATTTTCATTCCTGAATACAATATCAAAACGATCCAGGTATTCACCACCAACAAGATAGATCTGATAGTTGCCTTGTCTAAGGTCATGATAGATATTTAGCTCTCTATCATGAACGAATATATCAACATCGTCCGAGACATTTTCAAGTCTATCTATGGTAATTTCATTCATGCCATCATCTCGAGTATGGATTCCTAATGGAACTACGGTTGAGACATCAACTTGATTCGTGCCTTGGATAATGTATTTGTCATTATCGATCATCCAGTACATATCATCAATTTGTTGCTCTTTGATTATTCCATCATAACCCCAATCAACAGCATCAGAAGCGTTTTCATCAACAGTCAGTAATAATTGTCTGTGAATTTCATTGACCGAATTGAATCCAATCCTGAACTTCATTCGTGTATCTTCTTCACCTGTTCTATTGGTTTCGGTATTCCCATTTCTAACAAATACAGAACTTGCTCCTTCCGTAACAAATGCTCGTTGGTCATTTTCAAAATTTACATTGCCATTCGCATTTGCGAAAACGAAGAATCCTTGGGATACCGGAATATACTGTCCTGGTAATTTGACAGGAGTTCCGCCAGTTCCGACATCTGGATCATTCGTGCCATATGAGGCAGCACCTGTTCCTCCAGAATAGTTGTACTGGGCATATCCTCCTTGATATTCTCTAAGCAGATGTGATCCACCTCCCCAGTGCTCCCAGAAATACAGTGTGCCTCCAGTTAATGGGTTGTCATTCAAGAATTCATGGGCATCTATAGCAGAAGGATATGGATTACCTACAAGATAATCGTTACCCGCAGATATTGTCAGACTTATATCAGCATTATTCGGCTTGCCAGTGAATACATAATTCTGTGGAGTCAATATGGTGCCTGTTCCAGGTCCTTTCATGGTAAATCCTTCACCAACATCAATAGTTCCAGCACTTCTTACGTGTTGCCATTGAGAATAATCATCATCAGGTCTATTGGCAAATTTCCAGATCCAGTAATCTGCAACTCCAATAGGAGATGCAACACCGTCATAACCTGTAGTGAGGAAGTTCAGCGTTCCTGGTGTAGCAGGAGTTGTACCATCCCTCATCATGTTAGGTACTGTATATGCTTGATTGTTGTTTGTTGTGTTTATTGTGCTAACAGGAGATGACCAATAATTATAGGTATAGGTATCAGAGGTACCTTGTTGGTCTCTCTCCAAGCTTCCGCCAGATGTGAGGTCTAGTTCACTATCCTGGGTTTGAATCAGTTGAGATTCTCCATCAAGGTCGATGACACCATCTAAGTTAAGATAATGAGTAATGGTCAAGCCATTATCGCTTGTTATTGAAAGTTCGTTGGCATCAGTCAAGAGACCCAAAAGTGTTCTATTATTTGCATTTCCAACCGGAAGTGAAGCATTGTCCATTGTTATATCATGTAATGTTTGAACAATATTCCAATCTATAGTCCTTGTATTATCGACAACTGATGCTGTTCCTGGCATATAGTATAAAATACCATTGACCCAAGTTCCACTTGCATCGAAACTACCGTTAGTGGAACTAATATAAGGTAGCGGAGCTGTTTGCCCCTCAATATTGAAATTATTTGGAACGATCAAGCTTCCACGATTGTTGTTGTCTGATACATCATTTAGGTGTGTACCTAAATATGAATCCATGTCGTAGTAAGCCAATAGATCTGAAAATGCCCTTGTGCTAACCTCATTCTTCGATATTGTTGAAGGAATGACTCTACCTTCAACAAATCCAGTTCCAGATTTTCTTATCTCTTGATTCATGATAAAGCGAATCTCATTGATTCCCAATGCAGCATCCCAGACACGTACTTCATCAATATCACCTTCAAAAAAGTCGTAAATGACATTCTTGCTTTCATATATAGCGCCGAGTGTAAATTTCTCAGAGCTGGCAACAGGTGTATTCATGGCACTAGTGGTTTCTAGCATACCATCAATATAAAGATTTGCGCTTGCTCCATTATAAGTTACAGCAACGTGATGCCAGATTCCAGTATTGATATTTGTTGTAGACCTTATTCTATCTGCAGCAGTAGGTCCTACTGAAAATTCGATGGTATTGTCATTTCTAACCGCAAATTGGTAGCCACCTGAAGTTCCTTTTTTCCCAAGAATGGTTTTATTGCTATTCGTTACATTAGATCCTGTTGTTCTTACCCATGCAGACACGCTGAAGTCTCCGGTAAGGCTTATTCCGCTACCGATCAGTGTGAAATCATTAGTGCCGTCAAAAGATGAATGACGCGGTTCAACCGTTTCGTGTGCAACTCCGATCGTGAAATAACGGGTTCCATCAAAATCATAGGTGATTTCTTGAGCAGGTTGACCATTGAACATGCCAGCATTCAAGAATACGGTTTCAAGGTTTGATGTAAATCCTGCATCATCAGCTACAACCATGACATAGGCATCATTTCCAACCAAAGGAGGCAAACCAACAAGATCAGATTGTAAGATCGATATCTCTACGGTTGGTACATCACCACCGGATTCAACGATTTTCCAAGTTCTTAGGGTTCGCTGCGTTATTGTTGTTGTTGTTGTTGGTCCTAAATTTACTATGATGTCTGAGGTTGCTGGTGCCACATTCATGGTGTTTCCATCGTGACCCCAGATCAAGTAATCCCGATCGGCATTGAATGAGTATGTGTTGGCATTGTTTGTTAATGCGACATCACCCAATCCTATAGAGACAGCAGCTGTTGGGTTTACGCTTTTAGATTGCTTTTGTATAAAATCTGAAGCATCATCTCTTGCGATTCCAGCGATATCGTAATTGTATCCGAAATTCAATCCGGAGTTCCATATGATATTATTATTGGAATCAAAGTAATTCATTGCTGTTCCATTGACTCCTAGGGTAATTCCGTATTTCAATGCTAAATAAGATTGAATTCTATTGCGCTCAGTTGTATTATCTTTTCTCGAAGAATAGGACACGATTTCTACAATACGTGCATCAGCGCTTGCTTCGTATCCTTCTGTTCTTCCTATCCAATAACGCGAGTTATTGACATTGGAGAAATCTGGAATATCATTTTGCAAGGTCTCAATATCATTAGCGTTCATGTATAATTCTTGCTGCGTTGCACCAGCATTATTCCTAGCATTGATGATCATTGGCTCATTGAAGGAGGAGCCGCCTGTGTTATGGGTCACACCGTATCCATTTCCGCCACTCGTTGTGCCCACACAATAAGTAATAACTTCGTTAGAAAATCTTGCGGAATATTGACCAAATCCTATACCAGTAGCATCTGTTTCATTCGAGCCTGGATTTTCATCGCCTCCAATAAGGTCCATGTATCCAAAAGTACTATTTATGGTCATATCTGGTACGACTACTACAAATAGGTCTTGAGTATACAGCCCTCCGGTGCCTTGAAGGAATTCTGTTGATAGATCGTCATATGAAAAATCACCATCAGCACCAGCATTGACATCGTTGTCAAAATCAACCACTGGATTGAAATTCATGTTATAATTAATGTTATCTCTCCATGTTGGTTCTTGCCCAGCCAAATTCACTGTAGCATCATTGCTAAAAGCTTGATCGAACCATGTGCCGAGTGCCTGGCCGTCTACTGTGCCTGCTCCATCATT
>JABDMQ010000054.1 GCA_013001365.1 Flavobacteriaceae bacterium | reverse complement strand
CAAGACAACTACAAAAATTACAATGAGACAACCCAAAACCAGATTTTCCGTAACCGTAAAGGTGGTCTTATCAATGAGTTCGCTTCTATCTAAAAAGGCATTGATGTAAACCCCTTCCGGTAGCGATTTCGATATGGATGCAACACGCTCCTTAACGGCTTCGATGACCTGTTTTGAGTTGGCCTCTTTTAGCATCATCACTTGGCCAAGTACTTTCTCGCCTTCACCGTTTCCAGTAATGGCACCAAAACGTGTGGCACTGCCGAAACCAACCTTGGCTACGTCCTTAATAAAAATCGGAAGCCCATCGATGTTCTTGATCACGATGCTCTTGATATCATCCAGAGAGGTTACCAATCCTTCGCCTCTAATAAAGTAGGCTTGATTGGTCTTTTCAATATAACCACCACCAGCAACACTATTGTTCTTTTCGAGGGCTTCGAAAATCTCAGTTGCCGTGATATTCATGGCATTGAGTTTCTCGGTATCAATGGCGACTTCATATTGTTTCAAGAATCCGCCCCAAGTATTCACTTCGACCACACCAGGGATTCCGGACAGCTGGCGTTTGACTATCCAATCTTGAATAGTCCGTAATTCCGTAGCACTGTATTTATCCTTGAATTCTGGTTTTACATCAAGAATGTATTGATAAATTTCGCCTAACCCAGTTGTAATTGGTCCCATTTCTGGAGCCCCAAATCCTTCAGGTATTTTTTCGGATGCAGACTTTATTTTTTCAGCGATGAGTTGACGAGGCAAATAGGTGCCTAGGTCGTCATCGAAAACAATGGTTACTACGGACAACCCGAATTTAGATACCGACCTGATTTCCTGCACGCCAGGCAAATTGGCCATTTCCAGCTCTACAGGATAGGTAATGAACTGCTCCATGTCCTGGGTAGACAAATTGCGAGATGTGGTTATGACCTGCACCTGATTGTTGGTGACGTCTGGCACAGCACCTATGGAGATCTGTGATAAAGAGAACAATCCAAATCCTATAAGGAAAGCTATGAACAGGAATACAATGAATTTATTCCTTAAACTGAAATTGATAATATATGATAACATAATTCATACAATTATAAATTGATAGATCACCCTTTGAAAAGGATGTTCAAAATTGAAAGTTTGGCTAAAAAGCCTTGAATTATGCCTGTTTGGGTGGTTGAAGAATTCCCTTTTTATGAAGTGAGGAAAAGGATGATTGATAGTAAAAATTTGCTTCAGGCGCTTCTGTAGATTCAAGCGTATCGGATTCAAAAACAGAATCCTGAATAACAAAAGCAGTAAGTGTTATATGAGATTGACACTGAAACGGAAGCTGTTCATGGTCTTTTTGTTCTTCTTGATGTTTTTCGCTGTGTTCTGCTTTAAGTTCGCCATAATGCTTTGAAAGGAACACAATAAAATTATCACCATATTCCTGTTTATGAAATTGAGCATGTTCGATCAATTCATCTAATTGGAGAGCGTCATCAAAGCTTAAATTAATACTTTGTATTAAAATTAGGGAAGAAAGTAATATGGCTGATAATTTGCTCATCCTAACAAAGTTAAGAAAAATGGAAGTACTTTGGCATGATTTAGGTTACATTAAGATTGAATAATATTTTGTATGAAACGATTTTTACTTTTTTTGCCCATTTTAATGATCTCACTTTCCTCATTAGCACAACCTGAGCCAGGAATAGCTAGTTTGAATTTTGGCGATGCCATCCATATAGATGATGTAAGTATTGAATTTGTTGAGCTTATTTCAGATTCTCGTTGTCCTGAAGGCGTTAATTGCATTCGTGCCGGAGAGGCCATAGTACTTGTAGCAATTTACAGGAACGGTAAGTTCTCTCATAACAAAGAGTTGGTTTTTCATGCTTCAGGGGCTGTCAATCAAAGTGCTATGCAATTATTCAATTCAGATTACTTGAATATTCATGGATTGGCACTTTATCCGTATCCTAAAGGATTGACTAAAATCGTAGATCAAGAATATCAGTTGGAACTACAGGTCAATTAGTGACATCCGCAATCATCAGTGCCGCATGAGGCGCTATTGGATTTAGCTGGTTTCTTCCAAAAGAACTTACGTACCAAGAACAATAGTGCTAGTCCAAGTGCGGTAATTACCAATATGTTTTGAATCAACGTGTTCATCACTGTTTTGTCGTCTAAGTTGTTGCGAATTTACGTCAGTTTGAGTGATTTTCGAAAGAAAATTGTATCGAAAACAAGTAAATACTATTGAAGTCGCTTCTCGATACAAAATTCTAAAAAAGAATTTTACTCGAAGTGACACGGCTTTTATTTCAAGAATTGAAAGGCAATAAGTGCTACAATATAAGCAAAGGCCGTCATGATAACCAATTGTAAAATAGGCCATTTCCAACTATTGGTCTCACGTTTAACAATGGCCAAAGTACTCATGCACTGCATAGCAAAGGCATAGAACAAAAGAAGTGAGATTCCGCTAGCAAAATTAAACAACGGCCCTCCTAAAATGGGATTCACTTCTCCTGCCATCCTGTTCTTTATCGTTTCTTCCTCATCACTTCCAACACTGTAAATAGTCGCCAAGGTGCCCACAAAGACCTCTCTTGCAGCAAACGAGCTTAGCAATGCGATTCCTATTTTCCAATCATAGCCTAATGGTCTTATTACGGGTTCAATGGCCCTTCCAGTAATGCCAATAAAAGAATGCTCCAGTTTATGCGACGCAATTTTTGTATGAAGGTCTTCTTCACTTATATTTTGTGTTGCATATTCTGAGGTAACGAGCTCTTCAGCTTTGTTGAATTGGTCACCTGGGCCATAGGATGCCAAGAACCAAAGTATAATGGATATGGCCAATATGATCTTTCCAGCACCAAAAACGAAGGATTTGGTTTTTTCGATGACGGTAATAACTACATTCTTGAACAGAGGTAATTTGTAATTAGGCATTTCTATCACGAAATAGGTCTTGGTCCTGATCTTTAATACTTTATTGAGCAACCAAGCTGAAAATACAGCGATGCCAAATCCTATCAGATACAAAAGCATCAAGGTCAAGGCTTGGTAGCTCAAACCTATGATGCGTCCTTCCGGGATTACCAAGGCAATGATGATCAAGTAAACTGGCAATCGAGCGGAGCATGTCGTAAATGGCGTAACCAGGATAGTGATCAGTCGCTCTTTCCAGTTCTCAATATTCCTGGTCGCCATAATAGCTGGAATGGCACAAGCTGTGCCGGAAATAAGCGGAACAACACTTTTACCACTCAACCCAAATCGCCGCATGACGCGATCCATCAAGAATACGACACGACTCATATAGCCGCTTTCTTCCAGAACCGCAATGAACAAGAACAAGAAGGCTATTTGCGGAATGAAAATGACGATGCCACCTAATCCAGGAATGATTCCTTCAGCAATTAAATTGGTGAACGCACCTTCAGGAAGGGTCATTTTGGTCCATTCACTTAAGGAAGCGAAAGACCTGTCTATTAGGTCCATTGGATATTCGGCCCAATCATAAATGGCCTGGAAAATCGTAAGGAGTATGATTGCGAAGATGGCATAGCCCCAGAATTTATGGGTCAGGACCCTATCGAAACGTGACCTTAAATCCTTGGCCTTGGATGCATCGATGGTTTGGCCAACTTTAAGGGTGTTATTGATGAACTGGTAGCGTTTTATGGTCTCTTTTTGCTGCAACCGTTTCAAGTCTGATTTCGATTTGGTCTTGAAACTTTCAATGCTTGCTTCCTTTCTTTCGGTCTTGCCAAAATTGACATCCTGCGTAATAACCAACCACAGCTTGTAAACCAATTGATTAGGAAATGCTTTGCTAAGTCGATCGAAATACTCTTGGTCTATTGCAGAAGAATCGAGACAAGGCGTAGTAGGAATCGTTTTATAGCTCAAAATAAGGTCCTTAAGCTCTTGAATGCCTGAATTTCGCCGCGTACTAACTAGAGCGATCTTGGTCCTGAGTTTTTCCTCGAGGTAAGGAATGTCCAGTGAAATGCCCTTGTAATTCATACGATCGCTCATGTTGATAGCTAGGATTACCGGAATTTCCAGGTCCTTGATCTGGGTGAACAACAATAGGTTGCGTTTCAGGTTTTCAACATCGCTTATCAGGATAGCTACATCTGGAAAATCCTTGTCATTCTTGTTCAGTAGCAATTCAATGACAACGCTTTCATCAATGGAGGATGCATTTAGGCTATATGTTCCTGGAAGGTCTAGGATATGGGCTTTCACACCTCTTGGTAATTTGCAGATTCCTTGCTTTTTCTCAACTGTGATCCCTGGGTAATTGCCCACTTTTTGATTAAGGCCTGTAAGAGCATTGAAGACAGAAGTCTTTCCTGTATTGGGATTGCCAATTAGTGCAACGTTGATCTGCTTAGCCATTGGATATTTTTTCTATAATGACCATTTTAGCGATTTCCAAGCGTATGGCGAGATGACTACCGTTAATATTTAGGTACATTGGGTCCTTAAAAGGTGCCAACTGAAGAAGCTCGACTTCATTGCCAGGCAAACAACCCATTTCGAGCAATTTTAGCGGTACCTGATCAGAGGAAATTTCCTTGATGATGCCTTTTTCCCCTTTATTAAGATCTGCTAATGTGAGTTCCAACCTTATTTAGATTCATTCTAAGCAACAAAAGTAGGTTAATTTGCATTGCAAAAAAAATTAGCAGGAGTTAAAAGATCAATACTACTGGTATTCATTTTTCAAGACTGAAATATCCTCCAACAAGCGTTCAATATCTTCTGGATCTGTGCCATCATAAAAGCCCCTGATCTGTTTTTTCTTATCGATCAGCATGAAATTCTCCGTATGGATCATATCGTATTGATCACCTGTTCCAGCTGTTTTAACAGCAAGGTAAGATTGCCTTGCCAGATCATAGATCTGTTTTTTGTCTCCAGTTACCAGATTCCACTTCGAATCATCTACACCTTTCTCCTTTGCATATCGTTTAAGCTGTGCCACTGAATCTATTTTAGGAGTCACCGAATGTGATAATAGCATAATGTCTTGGTCATTCTTAAGTTCTTCTTGTATTTCGCGCATATGATCCGTCATTATTGGGCAAATGGTTTGACAGGTCGTAAAAAAGAAATCGGCAACATAGATTTTGTCTTCGTAATCTTTTTCGGTTATAGTATCACCATTTTGGTTGACAAGACTGAAATCCGCTATTTTATGGTATTTGCTTTTATGCTGAATAGTACTATCGACTAGCTCAAAATTAACTTGTGATGGTTGATAGATCGGCAATACTTTCCTTGGTTTGAGGATGGAATAGAAAATAGACAGGATTATGACCGATAGAATGGCCAATACTATTGCAAAGAGTCTATATTTCTTGAAAAATCCTAGCATGAAAGAAATTTGCTGCAAAAATACTATGAAAGCGAATTATATGCACGAATTTAACAATCAAAAAATGTTATAATAATTTGTGAATTGTATATGCTTGATTCACAAAGGATTGTTAAAAATGTTGTCCGGAAATCGATCTAATTTTTTTAGTTTAACTAAAAGCGTATTTTTGTGCGATTATAATCCCCAGCAAACATAGATGGAAATCCTAATAAAAATATCCCAATTCTTCTTGAGCCTATCTATTTTGATAGTCCTTCATGAACTTGGGCATTTCATTCCAGCCAAGCTTTTTAAGACCAAGGTTGAGAAATTCTACTTGTTTTTCGATATAAAGTATTCATTGTTCAAGAAAAAAATCGGTGAAACTGTTTACGGAATAGGTTGGTTACCATTGGGTGGTTATGTAAAGATCGCGGGAATGATCGATGAAAGCATGGACAAGGAGCAGATGGCCAAACCACCTGAGCCATGGGAATTCAGATCTAAACCCGCATGGCAACGTTTAGTAATAATGCTGGGTGGTGTCACAGTAAATTTTGTTTTGGCGTATATCATATACTCATTGGCATCGTTTGCATATGGCGATATTGATATTGCAGCCAAAAGCATTAAAGACGGCTATCAAGTCACCAATCCGATTCTTACTGACCTGGGAATTAAAACAGGAGATAATGTCGTAGCGATAAACGGTGAGCCAATAGTTAATTATTCGGATATACGTAAGAATATAATTGAAGCCGAAACTATAACCATACAGAATGAAGGTGGAATTAAGGATGTTACCCTTCCCGAGGATTATCTCGGGCAGCTAAGCACTTCCAAGAGCAGGAGCTTTTTCGAATTAAGATATCCATTTGTAGTTGGTACTGTGGCGGATTCTTCATTGAATGTTCAAGCCGATTTAAAACCAAATGACATTATAACCTCTATTAATGGTGAGCCATTAAAGTATTACGACCAAATTGCAGATAGGCTGAAACCGCTTTCCAAACAGACCGTTAATGTCGATATACTTCGTGAAGGCCAAACCCTTTCTATGGAACTGCAAGTAGATGATACTGGTAGATTTGGCATCAGGCCAACAGGGACCTTATCTGACATTGAAAAAGTTGGGTATTATGATATTGTAAGAAAGGATTATGGCTTCGCAGAGAGTTGGTCTATAGGCTGGAATAAATTCACCGGACAGATTTCCTCATACGGAACACAACTAAAGAAAATATTTACGCCTAGCACAGGTGCTTACAAAGGCGTTGGTGGATTTAAGGCCATCTATGATATTTTCCCGGATTCATGGAGTTGGGAGTTCTTTTGGAGCATTACGGCATTCCTTTCGATCATGTTAGGGGTATTGAATTTATTACCGATTCCGGCATTGGACGGAGGTCATGTCATGTTCTTGTTATACGAAATGGTATCGCAACGCAAACCAAGTGAAAATTTCTTGGAGAAAGCACAGATGGTCGGTTTCTTTATACTGATTGCTTTGGTACTATTTGCTAATGGAAACGACATCGTAAAAGCGATTTTCAATTAGTGGTTTTTTTAATTGATTAAATTTGAAGAAACTAAAAAAACGCCTATATTTGCGCTCGCTCACGCGAAAAAAACATTCCTCAGTAGCTCAGTTGGTTAGAGCATCTGACTGTTAATCAGAGGGTCGTTGGTTCGAGCCCAACCTGAGGAGCAAA
>JABDMQ010000011.1 GCA_013001365.1 Flavobacteriaceae bacterium | reverse complement strand
TCTAAAGGCGCTGCTATGCCATAGTCCACTAATGCCTTCCTCCCCCTTGGTGTAATCCAATCGGTTGTCCAGGCCGGAGCCAAGATCAATTCTATTTCAGATTCGTACCCAGCGTCCTTTAGAGCTTTCTTGATGTCATCTCCAATCACATCCATAGCAGGACAACCACTATAAGTGGGCGTGATCTGGACCTTCACAAAATCATTCTCAAGCGTGGCCGTGCGTACAACTCCCATGTCCATTATCGACAAGACTGGAATTTCTGGATCCGAGACTTGCTCAAGAATAGGTATCAATCGTTGGTCGATATGTTGTCTTTCTGCTACCATTCCATATCTGGATAAGTTCGCTGCATATATTGCAAATCGTTTAGTATATAACCCATATGCTCTGAGTGGATACCTTCCTTACCTCCTTTTTGAAAGTATTTTGTTTCAGGAATGTCCAATGTAGCTTCATCAAGGATATGTTTAAGCCTTTGATAATAGGTGTCCTTGAATATTGCTGTATCGACCCCAACGCCTTCCATGATCATTGCTTTATCCGCTTCATTCTGATGGAACAATTCATCTGTGTATGGCCAAAGGTCATTAAATGCCGTTTGGACCTTGTCATGACTCACTTCGGTACCATCGCCTAATCGTTTTATCCAATCTGATGAAAATCGCTGGTGGTAGCTTACTTCCTTGATGCATTTATTTGCAATGGCTGAAAGTGTTAAATCCTTGCTTTTCTGCAATTCTTGCAAAAACAAGAAATGATGGATGTCGAATAGAAATTGCCTTGCCATGACATAGGCAAAATCGGTATTTGGTTGTTCTACCAGAAGTACATTGAGGTATTCTCGCTCTTTTCTCATCATCGCGATATCATCTTCATCACGCCCATCGCCGGTAATCTTTGCTGCATATTGAAAATAGCTTCTAACCTGTCCTAGTAGGTCCAAAGATATATTCGTACAGGCTATGTCAGTTTCCAAGTTTGGACCATGGCCACACAATTCACCCAATCTCTGGCCTAGAATTAATGAATTATCGGCTATACCAAGAATGTATTTGTATAAATGCTCTGTCATTACATATGTTTTACGTCGTCAGGAACATCATAAAATGTAGGATGACGATAGACTTTATCTTGAGCTGGCTCGAATAACTCACCATTATTTTCAGGGTTTGAGGCAGTGATATGTTTAGACTCAACTACCCAAATACTAACGCCCTCATTTCGTCTTGTGTACACATCGCGTGCGTTTTCCAATGCCATCTCAGCATCTGCAGCATGCAGACTACCGAAATGCCGATGTTCCAATCCGTTCTTGCTTCTTACGAAGACTTCCCAAAGTGGCCAATTTTTTTTCATCTTATCCTGCTTTATTCATTTTGTCTTTAGTCCTTTTCTCTGAGTATGCCAGTGCTGCATCTCGAACCCATTCTCCTCGCTCCCAAGCTCCTACCCTAGCTTTCATTCGTTCTTTATTGCATGGCCCATGACCCTTCACAACTTGCCAGAACTCATCCCAATCAATGTCCCCAAAATCATAATGCCCGCGCTCTTCATTCCATTTTAAATCTTGATCCGGGACTTTTATTCCCAAAATATCTGCCTGAGGAACTGTTTGATCTATGAACTGCTGTCGCAATTCGTCATTGGTCTTCCTTTTTAGTTTCCATTTCATGGATTGCTCGGTATGCACTGATTCGGCATCTGTTGGACCAAGCATCATTAATGAAGGCCACCACCAACGGTTGAGAGCGTCCTGTGCCATTTCTTTCTGTTCAGGAGTACCTTTGCAAAGTTTCAACATGATCTCGTAGCCTTGTCGCTGATGAAAACTCTCTTCTTTACATACACGAACCATCGCACGAGCATAAGGACCAAAGGAGGTATTGCAAAGCGGTACCTGATTTATAATTGCAGCGCCATCGACCAACCATCCTATGGCTCCAATATCTGCCCAGGTAATTGTAGGATAATTGAAAATACTCGAATACTTTGCTTTACCCGTATGCAACTGGTCATACATTTCTTCCCTAGAAATTCCAAGGGTCTCACAAGCACTGTAGAGATAAAGTCCATGACCTGCTTCGTCTTGTACTTTTGCCAATAATGCTACTTTACGTCGTAAAGAAGGCGCTCTGGTTATCCAATTGCCTTCCGGTAGCATCCCTACGATCTCGGAATGTGCATGTTGCGAAATCTGCCTTATGTGCGTCTGCCGATATTTCTCGGGCATCCAATCTTTAGGCTCGATCTTCTCATCACGCGCAATTCGCGCTTCAAAACGTTCCTCTAGGTTCTTTATTTGTTCTTCACTCATTTTTTTGAGTTTATACTTTTATACATCAAAATCGACCACGATCTTCTTTGTGGTTGGTACCGATTGACAGCTTAACACGTAATTCTGATCGACTTCTTCTTGTTCGAGGGCATAATTCACTTTCATTTCCACTTCGCCTTCAACTAGCTTGCATTTGCACGTACTACAGACCCCTCCTTTACATGCAAAAGGTAAATCTGCTCCTGCTGCCAATGCTCCATCAAGGATCGTATCAAAATCGTCATCCATGACGAAATGGAATTCCTTACCTGCATCAATTATGGTTACATCCGTTCCATCGACCTTATGCTCTAGGACTTCTGCGATATGCAATTTGGATGCTTCATTTTCCCCAGAGAAAAAGAGTTCATAATGGATCCTATCACCGGCTAATCCAACGGCTTCCAGTTCATCACGAATCAAGAATATCATCTCTTGAGGTCCGCATAAAAAACAATGTGCTGTGTCTTCAATATCAATGAATGTCTTTGTAAGGACAGCCAGTTTTTCTTTATCGAAGCGGCCATTCAAGAATGGTATGTCCCTTTGTTCCTTTGTCAAGAAATGAAATACCTGGAAACGCTCAAAAAACTGATTCTTCAATCGCTCGATCTCTTCTTTAAAGATAATTGATTTAACAGTCCTATTCAAGTAAAATAACTTGAAGGTACAATTGGGCTCTGACAGTAAATG
>JABDMQ010000403.1 GCA_013001365.1 Flavobacteriaceae bacterium | reverse complement strand
AAAGCACAACGTCTTTTGGTTTAATGGATTCAAAATTATTGGCGTCTCTTAATTTATCAATAACAAAGGCCTTGGCATTGCTGTATTTAGTGTCCTCTAGGTGATATTCGTAAGTCAGTTTACCTATATCCAGTTTTGCTGGGGGAATATCAAGGGATAGAATAGCTTGTGCAATTTCTACAGAATCGAAGATGGAAATTGGCTTCTGGACGAATTTAATCGCGTATTCATGTAGATTCAATATTTCACTGACATTCCTATCGATCAGTTGATTACGGAAGAGGACAAGTTCAATTGATTTGTCGTACCAAAGGTCGCTTACTGTTTTTATGAATTCGACAGTAGCACGACGACGATCGGCCTGGAAGGCCAATTCTTTTTCATAAGTTTCGTTAAAACTCATTACGTAGGTTTTTTAAGGTTGTAAATTCGGCGCAAAAGTACTATAATTCAAACGTTTTCGTAACCTTATTCCATAAAAAAATAAAACCCTCATGAACATTATAATTCTTGAGGGTTATTTATGGATTTATTGTTCTTTATTTGAAAATATATCGTTCTTTTTGTCCACGATTGTTCAAAACTTCAATTTTATTGATGCTTTTTTCAATTCCTTCTTCAGCATGGTCCTTCTTGAATTGAAGAATATCAATAATACTATTGATTGGCTCATCGTTAATTTCTGTAATAATGTAGCCATTTCTTAAGCCCAGCTTATCATACCATTCTTTGTTGGTTGTCTTGAAAACATAAGCGCCACCTTCAATGCCATAGGTTTTCTTCGCTTTGCTAGAAAGGTTTCGAAGTTCCAGTCCCATGAAATCTACTTGGCTTACTGTGCTGTTGGTCAGCTTAACTGGTAAGACTTTCTCATTGCCACGGCGTAAAATAGTTACTTTAATGACATCATTTGGTCTTTTAGAGCTAAGGAAACCTCGTAAGTCAGCAAACTTGTTGATTTTCACATTGTCCAATTTCTTGATTATATCACCACTTCTAATACCAGCCGCGGCAGCTCCAGATTTCTCCGTAACATCGTCTACATAAAACCCTTCGGTTTCTTCAATACCTACTTTTTCTGCATATTCACTATTTAACGATGCACCACTTACTCCAAGGATTCCATTCTGGACATTTCCATATTCCAGGATATCACTTACAACCTTGCTTGCAATGTTACTTGGCACAGCAAAAGAATACCCTACATAGGATCCTGTTGCCGATGTAATTGCTGTATTGATACCAATTAATTCGCCATTGGTATTGACCAATGCACCTCCAGAATTTCCAGGATTAACTGCAGCATCTGTTTGAATGAACGACTGGAAACCTTGTCCTCCAGTTAGATCACGAGATTTAGCGCTAATTATTCCGGCAGTTACTGTTGATGTAAGGTTAAATGGATTTCCCACGGCCAAGACCCATTCTCCGATCTGCGCTGTGTCTGAATCCCCAAACGGCACAAATACCAAGTCTTCATCCGCATCTATCTTTAAAAGGGCAATATCTGTTTTTGGGTCCGTTCCTATAACAACAGCCTCCATGGTCTTGTTGTCATTGGTAGTAACTGTTAATGACTGCGACCCTTCAATAACATGATTGTTTGTAACTATATATCCATCAGGTGAAATAATGACGCCAGATCCTGATCCAACTTGTGATCTTTGGGTCCTTCTACCGAAAAAGAGGTCCTCAAACGTAAGCTGGTCATTTATCGTTGTACTCTTGACGTGCACTACGGCATTAACCGTGTTTTCTGCAGCTGCTACAAAATCAGTTTCCTCCACAGCCTCGAGCATTGCATTGGATGTATTGATCTTTGTAGGCACGAACAGCGGCATTTCGCTCTGTTGTTCTAATACTATTGGTTCTTCTTTCTCAACAAACTGCATGTAAGTGCCAAGGGCCATAACACCGCCTAAGGCAGATGCTATTACTAGGGTTGCGATCTTTCTCATTTTCATAATAGTAATGTTTAGACTTTTAGGATAACGATTAAAAATAATTATTTATTGAATTCCCTTTTTAACTTTAACTAGTATTTAACAAGGTTTTTGCTCCTTAATATTTTTATCTTTACGCCAACTTATGGCACATGTTTTCTACAAATATCAAGGAACTGGAAACGATTTTATAATTATTGATAATCGTCAGGATAAATTCCGCAAGAATGATACCAAATTGATCTCATTTTTATGTGACAGACGATTTGGTATAGGTGCCGATGGCCTAATCCTCTTGGAGGACCATAGCACACACGATTTTGAGATGGTTTACTATAATTCAGATGGAAATGAAAGCAGCATGTGCGGTAATGGAGGCAGGTGTATTGCAAGTTTTGCAAGGTTTCTGGGAATCATTGACGACGAAACCACCTTTCATGCCATAGATGGCGCGCATAAGGCCATATTGAACGGTGATATAGTAAGCCTGCTCATGCAAGATGTATCCCTAATAGAACACCGGAATAATCATGTCTTCTTGGATACAGGCTCGCCACATCATGTGCAACTGAGTCCTAGTTTGAGTGAATTGAATATAAAGGAGAAAGGCGCTGAAATTCGATATTCTGAACCATATAGCGAAAAAGGAGTGAACGTAAACTTTGTCAAGAAGCTCTCAGATGGTCATTTTGCTATACGGACCTATGAAAGAGGAGTCGAAGACGAAACCCTGTCTTGTGGTACTGGTGTTACAGCTGTTGCTTTAGCCATGAATTATATTGGAGAGACTGAAAAGAATCTTGTGCAATTGGAAACTGAAGGTGGTAAATTGGAAGTTTCCTTTGAGAGAACCAAAAATGGTTATTCTGATGTCTGGCTGAAAGGACCTGCTAAACAAGTATTTAAAGGGGAGGTCACATGGTGACATTGCAAGGAGAACATATTCATTTACGCGCCTTGGAACCAGAAGACCTTGAATTTATCCATGGTATAGAGAACGATGAGTCCATTTGGGAATTGAGCAACACACAAACGCCGTATTCAAGATTCTTGATCAAGCAATATTTGGAGCACGCCCAAAAGGATATTTATGAAGTGAAGCAATTGCGATTAGTAATAACCGACAAGACCAATAAAGCATTAGGCATGATCGACCTTTTTGATTTCGATTTCAAGAACAAAAGAGCAGGAGTTGGCATTTTGGTCAAGGACGAAAGTAAAAGAAACCAAGGCATAGGAAGTGAAGCACTGGAATTATTGACTGAATATAGCTTCAATAGATTGAACCTGCATCAATTATATTGCAATATTTCGGTTGACAACATAGCTAGTATCAATCTCTTCACCAAGCAGGGATTCAAGAAAATCGGAACCAAGAAAGATTGGAATTTTGCGGAAGGCAAATTCCATGATGAACTAATGTACCAGAAAATCAAGAACTAATGTATCTCAAAAGAATCTTATTGGCAATTGTATTGATAGGGCTTGTTGTTGCAGGCTACTTTGCCTATTTTATATATTCAGCCATGATTGCACCAAATACGGCTTTTCAAAATGAAGAGGCTTACCTCTACATTCCTACTAACGCCTCCTATCAAGATGTACGCGACGACTTGGAGCCTTTGTTAAAGAGCATCAAGAAGTTCGATGCGCTGGCAAAACGCAAGAAATACACAACCAATGTGAAACCTGGGCGTTTTGTCATCAAGAAGGACATGAGCAATAATGACATCATCAATTCCATACGAAGCAACAATTTACCCATTAAAGTGTCCTTCAATAATCAAGAGACCATCATGCATTTGGCAGGACGTATAGCCGACCAAATTGAAGCGGATAGTACGTCATTAATTAAGGCCATGACCGATTCCAAATTCTTGCAAGCGAATGATTTTAATGAGGATACAGCCATAAGTATGTACATTCCTAATAGTTATGAGTTCTTCTGGAATATCCCGGCAGAAAAATACAGGGATCGCATGCTCAAGGAGTATAACAAATTCTGGACAGAAAACAGGCTGAACAAGGCTAAGAACCTTAATCTTTCTGAGGTTGAGGTCATGACCTTGGCATCCATCGTACAAAAAGAAACGGCAAAAGTAGACGAAAGACCACGGGTAGCAGGTGTTTATATTAATAGATTGAAGATAGGTATGCCTTTACAAGCAGATCCAGCGATAATTTTCGGAATGAAAAAAGCTACTGGAAATTTTGATCTTGTTATTAAACGCGTACTTTATAAGGACCTTGAAATGGATTCTCCTTACAATGTCTATAAAAACAGGGGTTTACCACCAGGTCCTATTGCGATGCCTGATATATCCTCAATAGACGCAGTGCTAAATTACGAAAAGCATGATTATCTCTATTTTGTGGTCAATGTGCAGAATTTCGGATATCATAAATTTGCCAAATCCTTATCGGAGCACAATCGCAACAAGCAGGAATATGTGCGTTGGATAAATAAGCAAGGAATAAACAGATAATCGTGAAAGCCCCAAAATTTCAGTTTCTGCCAATAATTCTTATATTTATTTCCTGCTTTTCTCTGTCAAGTCAAACAGGACTTAATGATTTTCTTAAGCCCAGTGACACCCTGAACAAATCAAGACGTAATGCTGTAGTCATTACTGAAGCTTCATTAGCATCATTGACACTTATAGGTCTGGACCAATTATGGTATAACGATTTTCAAAGGTCAAAGTTCAGGACCATTAACGATAATAATGAATGGCTCCTCATGGACAAGATGGGCCATGTCATGGCATCATATTATGTCGGTCGAGTAGGAGCGAATGTACTTGATTGGAGCGGTGTACGAGAGAAGGATCAACTGATCTATGGCGCTACAATTGGATTAGGATTTCTTACTGCAGTTGAGGTTTTTGATGGCTTTTCTGAAGAATGGGGTTTTTCTTGGGGAGATATGCTAGCCAACGCATCTGGGACAGGTCTTTACATAGGTCAAGAATTACTTTGGCAAGAACAACGCATTACCATGAAATATTCTTTTCACCAGACAAAATATGCTGAAATACGTCCGGAGAAATTAGGTGAGAATTTTCTCGAACAAACCTTAAAGGATTACAACGGACAGACTTATTGGTTAAGTGCCAATTTGAATTCGTTTATGAATGAGCAATCTAAAATACCCAAATGGCTCAATATTGCTTTTGGCTATGGAGCAGACGGCATGCTTACTGGCGCGAATGAAGAGGCAGACATGCTTCTTTTTCCTAATCAAGACCGAATCAAGCAATTCTATTTAAGTCTAGATGTTGATTTGTCAAGGATTGAGACGGGTTCCAGGCTTTTGAGGACACTATTTGATGTTTTCAATTTTATCAAGATTCCTGCTCCGACGATAGAGCTGAATAGCAAAGGGAAAGTCTTTTTTCATGCTGTTTATTTTTAACTTTTGTTAACAAGTTTTAACACCATTTCTTGTTTCTTGGTGTATCTTTGCAGCGAATTTAAAGAATGGCATTATTAGTGCTTGTGTTCAATTAAATTTATTGCATGGTAAAAAGCTTGATTAGTCAATTATCAGTGTTAGCCATTGTCTCAGGATTTTTTTATTTTTCCTACTCTAATGACAAAGGCATCGACTTTAAGAAGTATTCCACAAAGGGCGAGACCCTTAATTACACTGCCACTTTACTTTCCGAAAAAGAAATACTTGAATTCAGTGAAGAACGATTCAATACCTTTACGATGGATCTTGGCAAGTCCTATGTTGGATTCAAGGAGGCATTGGCATTCAAGGAATCACAAGGAAACTACTTCAGTGTGAACGATTTTGGGTATTTAGGAAAATATCAATTTGGTAAAGAAACCCTCAAACTTATTGGTATTTATAGTCCAAATCAGTTTCTATATAATCCAGAGCTTCAGGAAAAAGCATTCATGGCGAATTTGGAGCGAAATAAATGGGTATTGAGAAGGGATATAGAGCGATTTGTAGGGAAACGGATAAACGGAATTGAAATTACAGAGTCTGGAATTCTTGCTGCGGCTCATTTAGCTGGTCCCGGAAGCGTTAAGAAATATTTACGTAGTTATGGTCAAAATGGATTCTCAGATGCGTTCGGCACTTCCATAAATAACTACATGAAAAGATTTTCAGGTTACGATACTTCAATCGTCAAACCTAACAAGAAAGCACGAGTTCCTAGAGCATAAATAAGGAATTCAATCTTTTTGAAGAACGAACAGTGTGGGTCTTTTATGAAGGTCCAAATTATTTTTTTTCCATTGGTTCATGGTCATTGTCCTAATGAATTCTGTGGGCAATGTAATATCACAAGCAATGCATAATCTGGAATTGGGATGCAATACGGATTTCATATCTTCTAAGAGCTTGTTGTTCCTGTATGGTGTTTCTATGAATAATTGAGCTTGATTGCGTTCAAATGAATTTTTCTCGAGTTGGCGTAGTGCTTTTTTCCGTTCGGAAGAATCAATTGGAAGGTACCCGTTAAATGTAAAGTTTTGTCCGTTCATTCCAGAGCTCATCATGGCCAATATAATTGATGAAGGGCCTACTAAAGGCACCACTCTAATTTTCATTTCGTGGGCTATCCTGACGACCTCAGATCCAGGGTCGGCAATTCCAGGGCATCCGGCTTCAGACATGAGCCCAACAGACTTTCCTTCTAGGCAAGGATTAAGAAATCCGGGCATATCGTCTGTTAAAGTATATTTGTTTATAAGATTGATATTGAGTGTTGATTGGGATTTGCTCGAACTTACCTTTTTTATGAATCTTCTGGCAGTTTTTTCGTTTTCTACGATGTAGCTGTCGACAAGTTCAATAATTTTTTTGACTGAAATTGGCAGAACTTCAAGGGGTGCATTATCGCCTAAAGTCGTTGGTATTAAATAGAGCTTGCCTTGTGATTGTTCCATCAATTAAAATTAGGAAAGATTTTTAATTGACAAGTAGTTTTTTCTGTTCTTTATGGCCATTATTATCAGAAACTTCTATTAAATAGAGCCCTGAAACAAATTCTTTAGTTGAAATTCTCACAGAATTATTTGAGATATCGTCCAGATAATGAAGAAGCTTCCCTTGCAAGTCATATATACACATTTTAAGTTGACTTCCCTTGATATTATTAAAATTTACTTCAATAATGCCATTTACCGAAGGGTTAGGGTATATTTTGAAATAAATTGAATTATTTTCAGGCACTTCTAGGGTTTGCCAATTCAATTTATAGATTGTACTTGAATTAATTGCAGCAATATAAAGTTCTCCTGATTGGTCTTCTCCAAATGTTGACCACAAAAGGCCCGGAATTGGAATATCATATTCAATGGTCCATGAATTACCATCTTCGACAAGCCTCCCTATCTCTGAACTACATAGATCTGCAAAAAAGTAATTCCCGAAGGTTGATGGATTAGAACCTCTATAACGGTACCCACCTGTTATTGAACACTTCGAATTACCACTATTGAAATGGGAATATTCGGCAATTGGAAAAGTAAGTGAATTTAATGCAGGGCAATTCCCTGATAGGTCAAATACGCTAGTGCCTTCATAACAGCGCCAGCCATAATTTAATGATGAAGAGTTTATGGGAGCAAAATTTATTTCTTCAAAATCTTCCTCACCAACATCTCCTATCCACATGTCATTAGTGAAGCGGTCAAATGAGAATTTCCATGGATTCCGTAATCCTAAGGCCCAAATTTCTGGAAGCGTCGAAGGATCTGCATCATTTAAATAAGGATTGTTTGCTGGAATTGCATAATTATTGCCATTAGAAGTATTATCTACATCGATTCGCAAAATCTTGCCAAAAAGAGAGTTCAGTGATTGCGCATTGTTATTCGGATCTCCAAAGTCTCCACCATCTCCAATGCCGATATAAAGGAATCCATCTGAGCCAAAATTCAATGATCCTCCATTATGGTTACCGAAAGGCTGTGGAAATGAAAGAATTATCAGTTCGGAATCAAGGTCGACGCTATTAAATCCCGTATCATCAGGGTCTGTTGAATTTACTGTGAATCGAGAAATTGTGGTATTTCCAAAATCATTAGGATCATTAATGTCAACAGGATTACTTATATAATTAACATACAGAAATCCATTTGTACTGTAATTTGGATGAAAGGCCAAACCTAGCAAACCCATTTCTCCGCCTAGATTACTTACCCTATCATCAATATTCATATAATGGGTTGGATTTACTGAACTATCAGCATTTAATACCTTTATAATGCCTTTTTGTTCGACAATAAACATTCTATTATCGTTTGCATTCTTTATATCCACAACGTTTGTAAATCCTGAGCCAAAACTTTCCAAACTAATTTCTTGGGAATTCGAAATTAAAGGGGAAAATAGAATCAGTATCAAGATAAAAATATTATTAGTTCTCATTTTATTCTTACAATTTATTTGTCTGTTTAGTGATAGCAAAATTTAATCGACGTTGTCAATATTTAATCGTTGATCCTAAATATAAATTGTAATGATTCTAAAGAAATCTTTTAGACAAATAATCACATGCATGATTAAGTAAATGATAAACATTATCAAACCCTTTCTCTCCACCATAGTAGGGGTCCGGAACCTCCCTTTGTTCATTTGGGAAGGATTGATCTAGGATCAGGCTCACTTTTGAAATATCTTTCGAATTACGAGCCAATTCAACCACATTACTATAATTAGAGACATCCATCACGAATATATGGTCGAATAAATCGAAATCCGAAACTGTGAATTGTCGGCATTTTTGAGTTGATATGTCCAATCCATAATGATTTGCAATGGCAATCGATCTTGGGTCAGGTGCATTTCCAATATGGTAACCAGCCGTGCCAGCAGAATCAACAAAGAATTTATCTGAAGTTAATTTTGAACGTAAAATGCCTTCGGCCAGAGGAGAACGACAAATATTCCCTAGGCAGACCATTAATATGCGAGTCATTTAACTTAAAAATTATAAGGAAAGCTTCTTAGAAAGGTCTTCTACGTATTTACGAAATTGCTTGTCAGTAGATGCAAGATTATCTACGGTCTTGCAAGCATGTAATACCGTGGCATGGTCTCTTTGCCCAATTTGAGACCCAATGCTTGCCAATGAGGCCTTAGTGAATTTCTTGGCAAAGAACATGGCAAGTTGCCTTGCTTGTACAATATGTCGTTTCCTGGTTTTGGATTGAAGTGTGTCCACATCCATTTGAAAATAATCCGAAACGACTTTTTGGATATAATCAATAGAAACCTCTCGTTTGGTGTTCTTGACAAACTTCTCAACGATTTGCTTGGCAAGATCAATGGTGATCTCTTTCTTGTTGAATGAAGATTGAGCGATCAATGAAATAATGGCGCCTTCTAATTCACGAACATTCGTCTTAATGTTCTTGGCAACATAATCTATTATTTCATCTGGCATTTCTACACCATCTCTGTAGAGTTTGTTTTTTAGTATGGAGACACGCGTTTCGAAATTCGGGCTTTGCAATTCTGCAGAAAGCCCCCATTTAAACCTAGATAATAAACGTTGTTCAATGTCTTGCATATCGACAGGTGCCTTGTCACTAGTCAATATGACCTGTTTGCCATTCTGATGCAAATGATTGAAGATATGGAAGAACACATCTTGTGTGCCAGTCTTACCAGAAAGGAATTGAACATCATCTATAATGAGTACATCGATGATCTGGTAAAAATGTATGAAATCGTTACGATTGTTCTTCTTGACAGAGTCAATATACTGTTGCGTGAATTTCTCTGCAGAAATATAAAGAACTGTCTTTTCAGGATATTTATCCTTTATATCCACTCCAATAGCATGTGCTAAATGCGTTTTGCCCAATCCAACACCGCCAAAAATGAGCAATGGGTTAAACGATGTTCCACCAGGTTTGGCAGCAACTGCCAACCCAGCATTCCTGGCCAAACGATTTGAGTCGCCTTCCAAGAAATTATCAAAGCTGTAATTAGGATTGAGTTGAGATTCGATCTTAACATTTCGTATTCCTGGAATAACGAAAGGGTTCTTTAACTCAGGACTCTTATTATTAAAGGGAATATCTACATCTTGGGGTTTAACGGCCTCTCTATTGGAACTAGGAATTTTCTCTGTGAACGGTTGCCTATTGCCATAGGTGTTCTCCATTTTTATTACATAAACCAGTTTGGCATCTTCGCCTAATTCACGAGTCAAGGATACTTTTAAGATCTTTACATAATGTTCTTCAAGCCACTCATAGAAGAATTTACTAGGCACTTGTATGCTCAAGGCCTTATCTGTTAGCTTGACTGCAACAATTGGTTCGAACCAAGTTTTGTATGCTTGTGGCTGGATATTGTCCTTTATAAAAGAGAGACAATTATTCCAGACCGATTGCGCAGTAATACTCATTATTAATTCTTAGTGTTTTCTAGTTAGTTAGTTTGGCAAAAAAAAGAGAAATTCGAGTTTCTCCTGTGTGACATTCTTGCCCGACAAATATGTGAACAAAATTCTAAAAAAAAAAATCAAATGGGGTTGAATTTAAAGAATTTTTTTCGCATGTTTAATTATGGTTGAAAATACAAAATTAATTTTAAAAATCATCGATAAATCATAATGAAATCTCACGAAATCAAGATACGCATTCGTTATGGTGAGACCGATCAAATGGGTGTTGTCTATCACGGCAATTATACGCAATACCTAGAGATGGGGAGAATTGAATGGTTAAGGAATCTTGGAATTTCCTATCGAAAAATGGAAGAAGATGGCATCATGCTTCCTGTTATCTCATTGAGTTTAAATTTCAAAAAATCAGCACGTTATGATGACGTAGTTAATGTTAAAACACAACTCAAGAAAATGCCTACGGCAAAGATCGAATTTGATTATGAAATCACAAATGAAAATGGTGAGATTTTAACAACAGCGAATACCATTTTAGCTTTCATCGACATGAGAACAAATAGACCTATAAGGGCCCCAAAATTCATTTTGGACAGTCTCTAAATCGAATCATCAAGATATTTCACTTTTATATTCTTTTGCGTTTTTAAATAATCAAATATTGTTTCAGAATCCTTTAATCGTACCTCAATTTCCAATTTACATCCAAGTTCCATTTCTTGATGGATTATTTTAAGGTTCCTTGTTTTGATCAATCTCATGACTTTATTCAACTGTTCGTAGGGACAGACAATCTGGATTCGCTTATTGATGGTCTTTTCAACGATACTGCTTGCTTCTAAAGCCCATTGAGCTGTAATTCTGCAGGCATTGATCAATCCTCCAACTCCAAGCTTGGTGCCACCAAAGTAACGAACAACCACAATAAGTACATTGGTTATGCCATAAGATTGAATCTGGCCGTAGATCGGCATTCCTGCACTATTGTTGGGTTCTCCATCATCATTGACTCTATATGAAACGTTCTTGACCCCTATTTGAAAAGCATAACACCAGTGTCCTGCGGAATGATGCTTGCTCTTTAATTCTTTTAACCGGGATTTTACTTGTTGATCATTTGTTACAGGAAATGCATATCCGAAGAACTTACTGTTCCTGTCCTTGAATAGAATCTCTTCTGAAGGAGCTACAATTGTAAGATAGGAGTCTTTATCCTTCAATTTTTAAAATATGTTATGATAAATCCTTAAGGTGTCATTCATGAAATGCTCCTCCGAGATCAATCTTCCAGAAAAATGCGGTTTGCTGATTCCTTCATTCAGGTTTTTATCTCCTGTAAATACGCGAGCTTCGTCCCAGAGGCCTTCATCAATGAATGTTTGTAAGGTTTTCAAGCCTCCTTCTATTATAATGGACTGTATTTTGTTATTGAACAAAACCTCACAGATTTGAATGGCAATAGACCTATTGAAATCAATAGCACTTGCAGCGATTAATAGTGTTTCAGCGTTCTTATCGAAGACATTGTGATCTTTAGAAAGCGTTTTCTTTTTATCAAGGACTACACGTATCGGATTCTGTCCTTGCCAATGTCGCGCTGTAAGATAAGGATTGTCTTCCTTGACAGTATTGGTGCCGACCAATATTGCATGCTCCATTGTCCGCCATTTATGAACCAATTGCCTTGAATATTCATTAGTGATCCAAACCGGTCTATTAAGTTGTTTGGTCTTCGGAGCTATGAATCCATCTTGCGACTGAGCCCATTTCAAGATAATGTAAGGGCGTTTCTTGTCATGATAGGTCAAGAATCTCTTATGATGCACCTTACACTCCTTTTCAAGAATGCCCTTTGTAACACGGCATCCAGATTCTTTCAATTTCTCAATTCCTTTTCCGGCTACTTTGCTACTCGTATCGGTAGTTCCTATGAATACTTCTGGAATTCTGTATTCAATGATCAAATCTGAACAAGGCGGGGTTTTGCCATGATGAGAGCACGGTTCTAGAGTGACATAGAGTTTAGCTTGTTTTAATAGCGATTTATCGACAACGGATTCGATGGCATTGACTTCTGCATGAGCACCACCATAAGGCGATGTAAAGCCTTCACCAATAATTCTGTCTTTATGGACTATTACACAACCCACAGAGGGATTTGGCCTTGTTGTGCCTAAGCCTGATGCTGCAAGCTGCAAACATCGTTGCATATATGTTTCATGATCTATCAAGAATCAGAACTTGATTTTTATGTTTTCTGTTCTATCTATATAATAGGTATGGCTGAAACCAAAAACCTTGTACTCGATATCGCCCTTGTACTGTACTTTGATCGTTTTACTGAACAGACTCCCTATTAGCCCTCCAATGCTTTGATTGCTTAATATACTGTCTGTTGAGATATTGGCCTTCAATGGTATTGAGAATTCCTTTTTTGCAGGAACTTTAAAACTTTCGGAGGAGACTTTGGCCATTTCATTGTCATTGATCAAGACCATGATCTCATCTGTTTTCAATTCTCCTTTCACATCGTTAGGATTCATGAAATAGGCATCGACAGTAAGCGTTATCTGCTCGGCTGTTGACTCCAAGACCTTTATGTTCTCAACCCTCAGGAATTGAGGTTTTTCATTGACTTTACAACTATGGGCTAACAATGATATTAGTAGTAATAAAACTAAATTCTTCATTTAAGAAAATAATATAATTAATGTATCTTCACTGGTACAAAAATAGCATATTAAATGAGTATGAATTCTATCACAATTCGCGAGATCGAAGAACGCGATAATGAAAGAATGGAGTCAATTATCAAGTCCATTTTTCCAGAGTTTGGTTTGCCATTGGTAGGTACTGCGTATGAGGATTTAGAAACTAAGCAAATGTATCAATCTTATCAAGGCGATAGGGAAGCTTATTTTGTGGTTGAAGAACATGGAGAAGTTATTGGTGGTGGTGGTATAAAGCCTTTGGCCAATGTAGATGAAAACATTTGTGAGCTTCAGAAAATGTATTTCATACCACAAGCTCGCGGAAAAGGATATGGCAAACTCATTTTCAAAAAATGCTTAGGCCAAGCAAAATCATTTGGTTATGACAAATGCTACCTTGAATCTGCAAGTGAATTGAAGGCTGCGATACATCTGTACGAAAAAGACGGGTTCAAGAACCTAGATGGGCCACTAGGAGGAACAGGCCACTATTCGTGCGGTGTATGGATGATAAAGGACCTATGACATTAAAAGAGATTCGTTCAGAATACCATATCCAACTTGATGATATTTATGATTTCAATGAGGTAGAAAGCTTCTTTTATATGCTTATTGAACAATACTTCCAATTGCCTAAATATAGTATTGCATTAGAGCCAGATAAGGTAATATCTGGACCAGATCAGACTATTATGCTTGAAGCGCTTGAAGAACTGAAGAGCCAGAAGCCTATTCAATATATACTTGGAAATACCGAATTCTTTGGGTTACATTTCAAGCTCAACAAAGATGTCTTGATTCCGAGGCCAGAAACGGAAGAACTCGTTACTTGGGTCCTTGAAGAATGTCAAGGTATGAATCTTAAGATTCTTGATGTGGGTACCGGAAGTGGTTGCATAGCCATCGTCCTGGCCAAGAACCTACCTGAAGCTCAAATAAGTGGATTGGATATTTCAAGACGAGCTATAGGTCTGGCGACCGAAAATGCTTCAATAAACGACGTGGGTGTGAGGTTCTTTCAAACGGATATTCTTCTATCAGAAACATTATCAGAAGAAATCATGGATAAGGAATTCGATATAATTGTCTCGAATCCTCCATACGTACTTAATAGTGAAAAAAAGGAGATGAGATTAAATGTATTGGATAACGAACCTCATTCGGCTTTGTTTGTTGATGATGATCGTGCATTATTATTTTATAATGGAATCATTGAATTTGCGAAAAAGGCGTTAAAGGTAAATGGCAGTCTTTATTTCGAGATCAATGAAAAATTTGGCCAAGAAATTTGTAACTTGTTGAAAGAGAATAAGTATTCAGACATTCAGTTGAAACAAGATATTTATGGAAAAGACAGGATGATAAGAGCAATAAAGTCATGAACGAAATAAAATCAATTGCAGTTTTTTGTGGGAGTAGTGAAGGAAACGATACCGATGTATTGGATCAAGCTTCTAATTTAGGAAAAACAATGGCCCATAAGAATATTCGATTGGTCTATGGTGCGGCTAAAATAGGTGTTATGGGCAAAATTGCTGAAGCAGCTCTTAACGACGGAGGCAAAGTTGTTGGAGTAATACCTGAATTCTTGAAAATGAAAGAGGTTGTTCATTTGGGCTTAACTGAATTGATATCGACGCAGAACATGCACGAACGAAAGCTTAAGATGAATGAACTTGCAGATGCCTTCATTGCTTTGCCAGGTGGATTCGGCACTCTTGAGGAATTGTTCGAGATCATTACTTGGGCGCAATTAGGGCTTCACCAGAAACCAATTGGTTTATTGAATGTAAATGGATTTTACGATGACTTATTTAAACTCCTAGAAAATATGGTTAGAAAGGGATTCCTGAAAATGACGAATTATGAAATGCTATTGGTAGATACTACGATTGATGGACTTTTACAGAAACTTTCCGACTATAAGCCCATTCCTGTTCCTAAATGGTTAAAGGAAGAAAGAACCTAATTATTCGTAAATACCATAAGTTTCCGTATTTCATTTACATCAGAATGTTCACTGTTATCTAATAATGCAGAACTATGTACTTCCTTAAAACCAGCATTCTTGAAATGAACAATATTGCTGGAACGAATACTAC
>JABDMQ010000399.1 GCA_013001365.1 Flavobacteriaceae bacterium | reverse complement strand
GTGCCATGAGGTCGATTTCATTAGTTTGACTAAAACAGTCTACCGTAGTACTCATGGGAATATTACGAACTACGTGGTAGTTATATTCGATATTCTTTAAGTGCTTATCAAAATTTTCCTGGTCCTTGCTTTCTTCAGGAGACCGCTTATTTTGAGGCATGATTCTCAGGATGTGAAGGACCTTACTGAATTTTTCAACGAATTCGACCAATTCCAAGAATGAATCACCACTGCAAGGGTCATCCAAGTCCAAGGGTAAAAGCACCTCATAAGGTTTCTTGTATTTAAACCCTTCAGGTATTACCAAGGTCGGGCAATCTACTTTTCGGATTACATTTATTGTATTGCTTCCAAATACAACCTCCTGTGCACCAGTAACTCCATTGGTGCCAATAACAATAAGGTCAATATTCTTGGAGGCTACGATCTTGTTTATGGCATCTGTGAATTCATTATAATCTACATGCGTTTGAAAATTGAAATTCTTGTTCTTGATTTCATCCTCGAGCTCAACTGCTAGTTTGCTCAGTTTGTGTTTGCTCTCTTTGATTATGGAATCATATATACTGGTATTACCAGCAAGGATAAGGTCGTCGGTGGTGTAGGATGATGGACTTTGTACATGATGTATGAAGAAATTACAAACATCATCGGCAAACAAATGAAGCGCATAGCGCATGGCGTTGACCGAGTTCTCCGAAAAATCAGTTAGTAATAGAATGTTCTTCATTACGATGTTAATTTACGAACAATAATTTAAGACTGAAAGGGGAGCGTAGAAATGATATTGGTCATGTATGCCTCGATGGCTTTATCAATAAGTCTTTAAATCCCAAAAATCATTATTTCAATTGAATACATGTAGGATTATTACTAATTGAATAAACTCCACTAACGCTTTATCGATAAAAATTAGGAATTGGTCTAATATCTAGATACTAAAATCATTTAAGCTTGATCAAGTGAGCTGAAATTCCTTACATTTAACTCGCTATTAATTAAATTTCTTAAAAATGATACGAAAACAACTCAATGAGGCCAGTTCTTGGCCTGGGTTTTCCTTTTCCAGGAAAACAAAGAACTTACTGAATTCTTGTAATTCATTAATTAGTGGAACGATCCTAATGGTCGCTCTTTTGCTTTCTTTTGGTTCTAATGCTCAGACATTAGGGTCTATTGATACATGCGATCTAAATTTTCATCAGGACGTCCTTAACCAGATTGATGAATACGACGATTTTAGTCTGGCTTACTCTTTCGAAGTACCTAATTCAGCCATAGCATGTGATGATGACATGGATTTTGTAAATGCTAATCCAAATCTAGATTTGGAATGCTTCAATAAAGTGGCTTATTTGGTCATTTTAAGGAAGGATCGGCCGGATGCTGAGAAACGTTGGGTATGGGTGTCAATGGATGCCTTCACTAACGATCTAGATGAGCTAAGCGTGCCAGGGACGGACGCTGATGGAAATGCTGATTTCGTTTGGCAACAACCAGTTAATAACTTGAATGTTGTTGTAAACGAAGGGTTTTCCAACGTAAACAATCCTGGAGATATTACATCAGGAAACTTGGAGATTTGGCCTTATGGTTATACCAAGGGTAATGGAAATGATGTTCCAGGAGCAAGTGATTCCTTATATGATTGGGGTGATACATTTATGCCACAGTATTGTTTTGGTAGTTTCCAAGTTCATGACAATTCTAGTCAAGTTATCTTCGCATTCAATGCATGGAGAAACAAGGATGGTTATATACCTAGCCTAGGAATAGGAAATAATGGAGAAGGTCCATCTACCAATGGTGTGGACTATACATTTTCAAATAATGCTGGTGAACTTGATATCAAATGTGTTTACATATTTGTAGGTGGTACTGAGGAAGTCCCTGATTGTGCTCTCATTGCAACAGATGAGGTTCACCTACATGGTGATAACGATGTAATTGGCAATGTATGTGTAACCGACGAAAATGGCGACATAAAATTACATGACGAATCTCATGTTGATGGCGCAGTGAAAGCTGACGAGGTAGATATCGACAACGATAGTAGTGCTGGTTCAATAATGGAAATGCCTGCTGATGTAGAGATTCCTCAATTTTATTACAATACACTTTGTGACGATGCTAGCATCGAAGTTGTTGTAGATAAGGATGACACGGTTGAACTGACTGGTAACAATTACAAAAGAGTTGAGATCAAGGAAGGAGCAACAGTAACATTCACTCAAGAGAATATCTTCATCTGTGAGTTAAAGACTGATAAAGGAGTCACACTTAATTTTGCTGAATGTGCCAATTTGATCATTGACAAAGATGTTGAATTTGATGAATACACGAATTTCAATCCTCAGATGAACCAGGTTTCAATGTTTGTTGATGGTAATGTTAGAGTTAAAAAAGGCTCCAGTATTTCATCGCATATCCACGTCAACGATAATGTCATTAAAACGGAAGGTGACGATGGCAAAGAGATCCTAATGAAAGGCGTGTTTATTGCGAAGAAGATCGAAGGAAAACACACAACCTGGCAGGGGAATGGCTATTGTGATCCATGTCCTGTAGAAGTTCCACCTACTGTAGCTGATTGTGAGTGTGATGGTGGCATTAATGAAGTGACCTTCTCATATCCTGGAGAATTGTCTGATCTATCTACGGATGATTCAGATGCAACCATTACGGATAATGGCGATGGTACATTTACCATAGCTTCTAATGATGGTGGAAAACTTTCTGACCCAGAGATCTTTGTAAATGGCATCTCTGCTGGAGAGTTCCACGCATCTTGTTCTGATAACCTTCTTGAAGAGTATTATAGTGAAGGAATCGTAGTTGTGGAGTATATCGATGTAGAAGGAAGCGTAATTTCCATAGAAACTTGTCCTTATAACCCACCAGTTCCAGATTGCGAATGTAAAGGAGGAATGGTATCTGTTACATTTACTTACATGGGAAGCGAGACATTGTCAACGAACTCTGGAGTAATAACCAATAATGGTGATGGTACATATACAGTTTCTGACAATGGAGAGAAACTTGATGGTAATCTTGAAATCTATGTTGGAGGAAACACAGCAGAAATCCACACGTCTTGTTCTCAGGATATAGTAGGTGTAAACTTTGCAGGAGTAACTGTAATTGCACACACTGATACCGAGGGTAACATGACGACCTTAGATGGATGCTTCCAGGCTCCAGTACCTGATTGCGGATGTGAAGGTGGCATAGTTGAAGTGTCCTTCTCTTATGGAGGTGAATTATCAGACCTAACCACTAATGACGACAACGCATTCTTCACAGATAATGGAGATGGTACTTTTACCCTTGATACGTATAATGGTGAAAAGCTTTCAAACCCAGACATATTTGTTAATGGTGTTGATGCTGGCGAATTCCATTCATCATGTTCTCAGAACCTTCTTGAGAATGTCTATGGTCAAGGTATCGTTGTTGTTGAATATGTAGATGAGGAAGGAAGCGTAACATCTATCGAAACATGTCCTTTTGACCAACCAGGTCAAGATTGCGAATGTGATGGGGGTATAGTTTCAATTACCTTTGAATATCCTGGCGAATTGTCAGATCTGTCATCCAATGATTCAGATGCAACCATAACCGACAATGGCGATGGTACATTTACGATAGCATCTAATGATGGTGATAAGCTCAACAATCCAGACATGTTCATTAATGGTACCGATGTTGGAGAGTTACACGCCTCTTGTTCTGATAACCTTCTAGGTGTTGTCTTGGGCGATATCACAGTTATCTCCTATATCGATAAAGAAGGAGGAGAATTATCTATTGAAACCTGTCCTGTAGAATGCGAATGTAGTGGAGGATTATTAGAAGTAACCTTTGCTTATGATGGTGCTGGAGTGCCAACAAGCAACTCAGGATCCGTGACTGACAACAACGATGGAACTTATACCGTTTATGACAATGGAGTGAAACTTGAGAAGGATCTTGAAATCACAACTGCTTTAGGCATGGCTGAAATTCATACTTCATGTTCTCAAGACATTCTTGGTGTTACATTCTCTGGTGGAGTGACCGTAATCGAGCATGTTGATTCAAATGGCAGTGTTTGTAGCATTAACTTTGATGGCGGTGTTAAGCGTCAAGGAGCTGGAACAACCTCTAAAGGAGGCGATGTTAAAGCACAGGATGAGTTGATCATTGAAACACCTAAAGTGGAATTTGCTGTGAGATCATGGCCAAATCCATCTCAGAATGATTTCAATATCAGGATTTCTACAGACAACACTGTAGACCCAATTAAGGTTCAAGTGTTTGATATCACAGGAAAAACTGTTCATATCGATTCAATTGATTCTAATATGAATTATAGATTCGGTAATGAACTTGGATCTGGACTTTATTTTGTAAAGGTTGCACAAGGAAATAATGTGAAGACCTTAAGACTAATGAAGTATTGATTTAAATCTTAATAACTTAATTTAAAAAATAGAGCCTCGGTTTTTCCGAGGCTTTATTTTTTTTTATAACTTCACTTTAAATAATCAATCAATGAATTTTTTCAAGAAAATTGGTGCTGGCTATCTAGTAATGCTAACATTATGTGCTATCATAATTTTAGTGGCAGAGTATTTTTTTCTTAACGGTGACCAGCTCCATGGTATTTTCTTAGGGCTTTGGGCGCCTACGTTATTAGGACTTTTAATATTCATAAAACTAGTAGACAATGGACGCAAATGATGTAGTTTTATGGTTTTCAGTAGTTGTTATTGCCGCTGTTGCGATCTGGGCCATAGCCATGGTTAGGGCTTATAATCGAATAGATAAGAATTGATAATTATATTAAATTCGAATTTAATTCACTTCTCTTTATGTCCTTGACCTTAAAGATGTTGATCTTTGTATGATAGAAGACCTGGTTTCTGGATTTAGCTCTTGGATATGGGATTGGCCATTATTGGTTCTCCTTATTGGTGGCGGGCTGTTTTTCTTGTTCCAATCAAGATTTACACCTTTTCTTCATTTCGGCCATGCCTTGAATGTCCTGCGTGGTAAATACGATGATGATAAGGACGAAGGAGAAATAAGTCATTTTCAGGCGTTGTCTTCCGCAGTTGCAGCAACCGTTGGCATGGGCAACATCAGTGGTGTAGCAATAGCAATTGTAACAGGCGGACCTGGTGCGATTTTCTGGATGTGGATCACTGCTTTTATTGGTATGGCAACCAAATTCTATACTTGTACTCTTGCAGTGATGTTTCGTGATAATGATGAAGAAGGGAACACCTTAAGTGGTCCAATGTATGTAATAACTGAAGGCCTTGGCAAAAAATGGAAACCATTGGCCGCATTTTTTGCGATTGCAGGTCTTGTTGGGACATTACCCGCATTTTCAGCAAACCAACTCACCCAAGCCATAGTCGATGTTTTTGTCTATGACGAGAAGATGATCGATGATGCAAAGCTATATATAGGAATTGTAGTGGCAATTCTAACAGCCATCGTGATTTTTGGTGGATTGAAGCGTATAGCCAACGTGGCTAGTCGCTTGGTGCCTTTTATGGTCATCCTTTATTTCCTGTCGGTTATCTACATCCTTTATGTTCAGAGCGAGTTTGTTCCAGAAATGTTCAAATTGATCTTTACTGATGCCTTTTCAGGCAAGGCGGCAGCAGGTGGCGTATTAGGCTATTTAATTTTAACAGCCGTGAAACGGGCAGCTTTTTCGAATGAAGCGGGAATTGGTACAGCACCTATGATGCACGGCAATGCTAAGACCGATGAACCAGTAAGGGAGGGCTTGGTAGCAATGTTGGGCCCTGCAATTGACACAATCTTGGTTTGTACTCTGACTGCCTTGGCAATACTCTCAACAGGGGTATGGAAAACCGGAGCAGAAAATGGCATTTCCTTGACCTTAAAAGCCTTTGATCATGCAATCCCTTTCGGAATAGGAAGTTGGATATTGACTTTGGCAATCTTTGTTTTTGCGTTTTCCACCATGTTTTCTTATTCCTACTACGGAACCTCCTGTCTTGGTTTCTTGACCAAACCAAAATATGGCAAATACTACAATTATATTTTTGTCGTGGCCATTGTGATAGCTTCGGTCGTTAAATTGGATTTTGCCATTAATCTAATCGATAGTGCGTTTGCATTAATGGCCATTCCAACAGTTCTTTCTGCAGTTTTGCTTTCTGGTCATGTTAATAAAGCCGTAAAGGCGTATTTTAGCAGACTAAATTCTAATCGTGGCGCATAAAGCAGGTTTTGTAAATATTATCGGTAATCCTAATGTGGGCAAATCTACATTAATGAATGCCTTCGTTGGTGAGAAGTTGTCTATTATCACTTCTAAAGCACAGACTACTAGGCATAGAATTCTTGGAATTGTAAATGGTGACGATTTTCAAGTTGTCCTTTCTGATACGCCAGGCATTATCAAACCAGCATATGACTTGCAAGAATCCATGATGGATTTCGTGAAATCTGCATTCGAGGATGCCGATGTCTTGATCTATATGGTAGAGATCGGTGAAAAGGAACTTAAGGATGAAGCCTTTTTCAAGAAAATAACGAACTCAAAGATTCCTGTTCTTTTATTGCTCAACAAGATCGATAAGGCGGACCAAGGCCTTTTAGAGGACCAAGCCGAATTATGGCAAAAAAAGGTGCCTAACGCTGAGTTCTATCCCATATCAGCTTTGACAGGATTCAATGTTAAGGAAGTGTTCGAACGCATCATCGAACTACTTCCAGAGTCGCCACCTTTTTATCCTAAAGACCAGCTCACGGATAAACCCGAACGATTTTTTGTAAATGAAACCGTTCGAGAGAAGATCTTGATGCATTACAAGAAGGAAATACCATATGCTGTCGAGGTCGATACAGAAGAGTTTTTTGAGGAAGAGGACATCATACGTATGAGATCCGTTATCATGGTAGAACGCGAGTCCCAAAGAGGCATAATCATTGGCCATAAGGGTTCAGCTTTGAAACGCGTAGGCGTTGAAGCGAGGAAAGACTTGGAAAAATTCTTCGGAAAACAGGTGCACCTAGAGCTTTATGTCAAGGTGAACAAGAATTGGCGAAGCAATCAGAATCAGCTTAAAAGGTTTGGGTATAACAAATAAGAGCCACCTAACAAGTGACTCTTATATTCTGTACTATATCGTTATTGTTGTCATTTTATTATGACCTTCTTGACCAACGAATGATTATTTTCAGTTTCGATATTGACTAAATATAAGCCGCTACTTAAATCGGAGGTACTTATACCATTTATAAGGGTGTTATTTTCGATGTCCTTAAAGTGCTTTATCACTTGTCCAATTGTATTTGTAAGCAATAGGTTCTTCACTTTTTGGTCGAGTCCTTTTACAAAGAGCTTTTCTTCTTGATTGTTAACGAATACCAATGCATTCAACAACTGGTCATCATTGTTAGAAAGTGTACTGCCTTCACGGAAAACAACTTGGAATCGGTTATCAAATGTTCCAGCTTCAGATGTGAATTCATACGCGCTATCATTTCTTAAGTCGTGGTAATACCCATTGAAATTATCCTTTAAGTAAATTTTCTGGCCTTCTGGGATGTTCTTTATGTCAACAGCTCCAATACTGTAGTTATGGCTTCCCGATGAATGAAATACAAGATCGATTTCCTTATCTTCAGTAATAGGGGAGAATGCCTGAATCACATATTGGCCGTCATTCAATAGACTTCCCATATCGTCTGAAGGAGGTGTGGTTATCAAACCGCCATCCATACCGTAGTCAAAGGCGTCTGTTGTATTTTCTCCAAAACCAAGGACAAATCTTCTGCTCGCGCCATTGGAGGTGCTGAACTCTATTCGTATTAATTGGAAGTCTTCTTCTGTGTTTTCTGAATCTCCTATGGCTTCAGCGCCCCTTAAAAATGTAGATCCATTCTCTGGGTCAGTGTCATCAGCATCGGCTTCTTTAACAAACACACGTTGTCCATTATTGAATTCGATATTACCATCATTTACAACTTCGACATAAAATCCTTGTCCTACAGGTAAGTAGAAGGTTGGCAGTTTGATGCCCTCGGTCTGTGATTGATTGGCAATAGGTATGCCTGAATATTGGTAGGCCCGAGCTGTTGTAAAGTTATTGATGAAGCCATACCCACCTTCATATTCCGATAACCAATGAGAGTTCCCGGACCATTGCTCCCATAACAAAATGGTTCCTTGTATGACCCCTGCATTATCTGTTATGAACTGTCTCGCATCTAATGCCGAAGGATACGGATTGCCTATGAGCGTAGACGTAAACGTCACACCTTCAACACTTTCCCCGCCATTAGCAGCTTCAAATGCATCTGAAACATCTGTGGCCGGAATTAATATGGTTCCATTGTTAGGTTTGCCTTCAAAAATATACTGTTGTTCGGCTGCTCCGATTCCTGTACCTTTTTGGGTATAACCTATGCCAGGTGATAAAGATGAGCCTTCGTTGATGGCTATCCAATCATAGTAGGTAATTCCGTTCTGGAAACAATAGAGCCACCTATTACTAATCTTACCTAGTTCATCATAGGCCGTTGTAAACTGCAGGTCAGTACCTAAACCATCCTTTAGCATGTCTAGGTTGAAAGGTGTGTTGTTAGTATTGTTCGTTGGACCGTTGTTATCCGACAGTGATGTTGCATTTAGGGAGCCTACTGGCGCCGACCAGTAATTGTACCAGAATTTATCGGCATTGCCTTCTTGTCGTCTTAATATTTTTCCTGTAGCAGATGTTACTAGGTCACTCTTGTTTCCTTGCACTAGTTGAGAGTCCGCTGCTAAATCAATGGTACCATCCAACTGAAGATACCAGCTATTAGTTATGGCATTATCTCCAGAGACGGACAAAGTCTTGCCTGTGTCAATGAACAATCCGAGATTCCCATGTGAGGCATTTGTTGTTACGTCATGCTTTATATGAGCAATACTCCAGTCCTTGTTGTTGGCCACGTCCTCGATATCCCAAACATCACCATGTAACCAAGTTGCTTCAGTGGTCCATGGTCCATCGGCAACTGTTTCATAAGGCATAGGTGCTGTTTGTCGTTGCACAGTTGTTATATTATACAAGTTGGCATCTCGACCCTTGCCAGAATGATCTGATGTCTTGTTAGTAAAAACATTGGTCATTGGAAAATAACCTTGTAGATTATTCCAAGGTAGAGTAGCGGATGAATCTAAATCCGCGATATCTTTGTTGATGATCGTTCCTTTTACATTGGCACCGTTCTGCTCTATCTCCTGGTAAACGATCTGTTGCAATTGGTGGTCTGTCAAGACCGTATCGAAAACTCTTACTTCGTCAATGCATCCTTTAAAGAAGTAATTATTCAATCTCGAATGACGTCCAATATTAAAATCATGAGACGTATAGGTTGCATTGGTGGATAAGGTTCCAGCTGGAATAGTAACCTGTTTGTCTAGATTACCATTAATGTACATTTTCAAGGCTCCCGTGGCGCCGGTGTATGACATCGCTACATGGTACCATTGGTTCAAGGTCAATGCTTCAGTTGATGAAGTCCCATATGCCGAATTGTTCTGGTTTGTAATGATATACGATTGTAACTTCCTATTGCCTCCATTAATGAACATCCTGAACATGCTTTGACCAGCTACATCGCCATTTGTAGAGAATGTGGGATCTAGCTTGATCCAGGCCATTATGGTTGCATCCTGATAGCCAGTCATGAAACTGGAAGTGCCAACATGATCATCAATGCCATCAAAATCAAGGGTGGCAGAGGGATAATATTCGTCTATTGCATCTCTATAGTCCAGATCACCTCCAAGAGCCATGTCTCCATCGGTATCTGGAAGAATTGAAAGAATTGGTGTGTCGATTTCGTCATTAACATCCAGGTCATTTGAATTGGACCCTTCAAAAGCATCATCCAAGCCATCTGAATCCGAATCCAAGTTGGCCAAAACATTAGCCATGCCGTTCTCTTCAATGTCTGGCGTTCCATCACCATCGGCATCGTTGTCTAGGTAGTCTGGAGTTCCATCAAAATCTGTATCCTCCAAGGTCAGTCCAGATAAATACGAAATATTCAATCCAAGTTTGTTAGAAGTTGCTGCTGGCGCAGTATAGCCTGCAGTTGTTTGTGCTTCAACATTATCTGGTATGCCATCGTTATCGGCATCGATATCCTGGAAATTATACGATCCATCCGAATCGGAATTTGTAAAATCATCCTGAAACCCATTGCCGTCATAGTCCACCGTTCCTGATTCCGGACTGATCTCATAATCATCAATTAGGCCATTAAGACCAAATACATAGGTATTGTCTATGAATCCATCATTGTTGGTATCGTAAGCAGCGATTTGCGCGTCGGTCAATCCACCTTCAAGGATATCCAAGATACCATCGTTGTCAGAATCAAGGTCAGAGCTGTCAAGTATTCCATCACCATCAGTATCTCGTAAAGGATCACCGTTTTCTTCAACAACATCAGGAATGCCATCATTATCATCATCTAGGTCCTTGGTCTTGGTAATATTGTCTCCATCAATGTCAATTTCAAAGAATACAGGGAAAGATGTAAAGTTTCTTCTTCCACAATTATCGGTTACAATTAAGGTAAGTAAACATGTTTGCGCTTCAACTGTATCATCTGGTATGTAGGTTGCGTTCAATAAACTGGTATCGTCAAAACTTCCACCACAATTGTCCTGCCATTGATAAGTAAAAGGTGGTGCGATACCACTTACCTCGCCGTTGAAAGTTATAGCGTCATCATTAGGATTATAGACGGGTAACAGATCCATTTTAATTTGTGGTCGTCGTTCTATACCAGCTTGTAACAAGAAATTACCGTAAACTCGTGCAGCAGCAACATTCTCCTCTTCGGATCCTCCGGCTATGCTATGTGATCCCTCGTACATGACAATCCCATTCGTATCATCTCCAAATGCACGACCATAAGCTACTGCTGCAGCTGGACCTGGAGGGTAGGTACCATCCAAGACCTCTGGGTGGTCTTCATCGGTCACGGCCAAGACTGTTGTATCACGCCAACCATCTACATCTGGAATATAGATTTGTTCCGATCCGTTCTGCAGGGCGCCATCCATGGTATCCATGAATTGCATCAATGGGTCACCTGCTGTTTCGGATCCATTCAATATACTCACATCGGTGTTATAGCTATATGCTGGTGTTCCGTTTCCATGATCGCCCCATGGGATCAATCCATTCTTGGAAAGCATGTTCAAATCAGGATTCCCGTCGCTATCCAGGTCTATAAGTCCTTCAAAGGCACTAACAGCATGACAGGCCGACCAAAAATATCCTCCATTTTGAATGAAGTCTACTAAGTTATTGATAGTAGAGGCATCCCAGTTTTGAGGGTCTGCATGTGGCAGGGTATACATGTCGTCACACAGGGTTAGATCGTCTGGATTTCCAAGACGACCAAAGGTTATTGGCACATTGGCGTGGTCATAAAAGGCGCTTTGAACCTTGTCACCATTATCTTCGTCTAAAACTGCTCGTGGAAAACTTGTTATATAATCGTAAATAGGAGCAGTGAATGCTGGTAACCCAGTATCTACAGTAAGACCTGGGTAATTGGTCACCCATGTGTTAATGATCGGTAAGGCAATGCCCATGAATTCAGCAGGTACCACGAATGGTCCACCTTTATAGTCCTTGCCATTTACGGTAATGTCAGTTTGGTCTTGCTTGGCGTTAGGGTCAACCCAAGATTTTGTGTGATTCACAACCCAGTAGATCGGAACGTTATTGTTAATTGCCAATTCGTATACCAAACCATAAGGAATCAATCCACTATTATAGGTCTGTGGTGTAACACCCATATCTATGATCGCTGCACCTGCCGTAAAATTCTCTTGGGCAGAAACTCTAACGGACCCTGAGTTATTTGAGGTAATACTGTCTGGCTCAGATGAACTGGTAACCGTGGCAGTATTCGTAAATGCGCCACTTATCCTAACCTGCGCAGTAATGTCTAAGGTTACAGTCGCACCATTGTTCAGGTTTCCAATTACCCAATCACCTGTAATATAATCAAAGGTACCTTGAGAAGGTGTATGGCTATCGTAAGTGACATTGAAGGGTAAGAGGTCATTAACAACAACTCCAGTGGTATTAATTGGGCCATTATTAGTTACAGTAATTGTATATGTTATGAAATCCAGTTCTGTAGGGAAGTCGTTGTCTACAGACTTCAAGACTTCAATATCGGCGCCTTCAACTTGAAAGGACGCTGAGTCCGTATCATTTGCAGGATTAAGATCTTCCATTATTGATGATGCAGTTGCTGAATTGATTATCGTAGATCCCCCTGTTCCGCTATCTACCGTACAGGTAATATTCAAGGTCTTCGAGGTGCTTATGCCTAGGGTTCCTGCATCCCAGATTCCAGTGACTGGGTCGTATGTTGTTGATGAGCTAGCACTATCATCGCTCACATAGATAACACCTGTGGGTAATAGGTCTAGAACTTCAGTGGCATAAGCATTCGTTGTCAAGCTGTTATTTGTTACCTGAATGGTATATATGATCGTGCCACCTTCACTTTGAGTGGCAACGTTAACGCTTTTCAATACTTGCAAATCTGCACTTCCGACACCTATATCTACGGAATCATAATTATTGCCGGTTATAGAATCATCTTCAATGACACTAAAGACACTAGCTGTGTTCGAAATCAAGAGGCCATTGGCCGAAGGGTCCACTTGTACATCGATGGTCAAGGTGGCCGAAGCCCCAGAATTCAGGTCATTTACAAACCACTGTCCTAATACGGAATCGTATGGGTTGCCCTGAGTTTCGGTAGAGGATTGAAAGTTTAATTGCGGTGCGAGGATATCTTCAATCGTGATATCGTTGGCATTTAAAGGGCCGTTGTTGGTTAGGACGATGGTATAGGTGATCACATCGTTTACTGCAGGATTTGTATCACTAACACTTTTTACTACTTCAAGATCGGCTCCATTCACAAAAAGGTCGGCAGAGGTTGTATTGTCTGAGGTGTTATCGTCGACTTGATCAAAGCTAGTAATTGACGCATTGTTGGTTATGGTCTGGGCGGCAGTTCCTGCATCTACCGTAGCTTGAATAATTAATTGAGCACTATCACCATCGGTTAGGTTTCCTACTGTCCATATTCCAGTGGTATTATCATAAGATCCTCCTCCATCATCAGACACATAAGTCAAGCCAGGAGGCAATAGGTCAAGTGCCATGATATTATTGGCAAACGATGGCCCATTGGTTTCGATATCTATCGTGAATTCTACCAGTTGTAATTCATCAGGGGCAGAATCATCTACTGTCTTTATGATCGCAAGATCCGAAGTCGTGACATTTATCAATGCGTTAGATTGGTCATTTGCGGTATTGAGGTCATTTTGGTCGAAAGAAAGCACCTGAGCAATATTGTCAATGCTTTTTCCAGATGTACCAGAATTCA
>JABDMQ010000352.1 GCA_013001365.1 Flavobacteriaceae bacterium | reverse complement strand
GTCTCAATATCATTAGCGTTCATGTATAATTCTTGCTGCGTTGCACCAGCATTATTCCTAGCATTGATGATCATTGGCTCATTGAAGGAGGAGCCGCCTGTGTTATGGGTCACACCATAACCATTTCCACTATTTGTTGTGCCCACACAATAGGTTATAACTTCATTTGAAAATCTTGCGGAATATTGACCAAATCCTATTCCAGTAGCATCTGTTTCATTCGAGCCAGGGTTTTCATCGCCTCCAATAAGGTCCATGTATCCAAAACTACTATTTACGGTCATATCTGGTACGACTACTACGAATAGGTCTTGAGTATACAGCCCTCCAGTGCCTTGAAGGAATTCTGTTGATAGATCGTCATATGAATAATCACCATCAGAACCAGCATTGACATTGTTGTCAAAATCTACTACTGGATTGAAATTCATATTATAATTAATGTTATCTCTCCATGTTGGTTCTTGTCCAGCCAAATTTACTGTAGCATCATTGCCAAAAGCTTGATCGAACCATGTGCTTAAGGCTTGACCATCTACTGTGCCTGCTCCATCATTGGCTTTTAACCATAATTGAAGATTTGTGCTTACACCACCAGGACTTAATGTTATAGCTGCAGCACCGGTACCTTGTATATCAAAGGTGTATAATGGCTCATCAGAATCATCACTAGCAATGTTAATCGTTGCTGTTCTTATACCCAATGCGGTTGGAGTAAAGGTCACGTTGAATGTCGTGTTAGATAGCGCCAAAATCGGATTCGCTGGAACAGCGGTTACGGTGAATTCTGCTGCATTTGCACCAGTGATCGTGATATAAGGTGAGATCCCTAAAAGATTCAAGCCAAGAGATCCGAGATTCTCAATGGTGAAAACATTCTCTGTTGAACTAAGCACTACAACATTACCGAAATCTGTATTGTCAACATAGGAAGGAATTGCATCACCACTTAGTATGATATTTCCGTTACCAGTTAGCTCGATTTCTGGAGCAGAACCTGTACCATTTCCTTGAATATCAAAATTATAAACTGTTTCGTCTGTATCGCTATTGTTTATGGTTATAGTAGCAGTTCTTATTCCTAATGCTGAAGGATTAAAGGTTATATTGAATGTTGTACTTCCCGGACCAGCTATTGGACTTGTTGGATTTGCTGTCAAAGTGAAATCTGCCGCGTGTGCTCCTGTAATTACCACATGTGGGAAAGGATTTGTCAAATTCAAAGAGCCACCTCCAGTATTGCTAATTGTAAAAGTATGTGTTGTCGTTGCGAAACCAACGATATTATCGCCAAAATCGGTATCATCTGCAACATCAGGGGTGGTATCGCCATCTACGATGGTTATTCCCATTCCTGTTATATCTATTTCAGGAATCGTTGTTGTTCCTGTACCTTGGATATCAAAGTTATAAGGATTCTCATCGGAATCATCGTTCGCGATACTAACTGTGGCAGTCCTTAATCCAACCGCACTTGGGTTGAACGTTATCTGAAAAGTTGTTGAACCTCCGCCAGCAGCTATGGAATTTGCTGGTATAGCAGTTACCGTGAAATCGGCTGCGTGAGCGCCAGTTATTGTAACATAAGGAGAAGCGTCTGTTAAGTTCAAGGCTGCTGTACCTGAATTGTCGATAGTAAAAGTATGAACAACAGTTCCTGCAATGATATCTGCATTACCGAAATCGGTATCATCAGCAACATCTGGTGTCGTATCACCATCAACAATAGATACTGCATTCCCCACCACATCCATTTCTGGTAAAGGTGTCGAATCTACTAATGATACCCCGTCAATGGCCATATCGCTTCGATACCCACCGCCAGTTGTTGCATGGAACCTCAGTATGATGGTCTGTCCTATGTATGCGGCCAGATTTATTGTAGCTGTCGACCATGGCGTCGCATGCGCGCCATGTTGTTGCCCAGTACGTGTCCAACCTATATCTGTGTAAGTGGCTCCATTATTGGTACTTACTTGAATCTTAAGGGTGCCCATATCAGCACCATACATATGATAACTAAAACTGAAATCTGGATTTGAAAGTCCGGTTAAGTCAAAACAAGGGCTATTCAAAAATGCCGTTCTATTTGGACTGCCTGGACTTTGTCCACTTGAAGCTTCAGTAAAAAGGTAATAAGAACCTTCTGTCGCTCCATTTGGACCGGTAACACTAGAAGGTGTTCCGCCGTTCCTAATGGTCCAGTTTCCATCGTCCGTTCCATCCTGTATCCATGCGCCTAGTCCACCAGTTCCTCCGCCTTCAAAGCCTTCAGTATATGGGAATGTATTTACTATAGAAGAACATGTATAGACAACATCTCTTAAATCGACATTGTCTACGGCCATATCACTCTGGTATCCACTACCGGTTGTTCCGTGAAACCTCAAGCTAATAGTAGTTCCTGCGTACGCACTTAGGTTTATTGTTGCTGTGCTCCAGGTTGCTCCTGGGCTAGAATGTTGCTGTCCGGTTTGAGTCCAACCAATGTCAGTAAATGTAAAACCACCGTCCGTACTTACTTGAACTTTCAATGTCCCCATTTGGGAACCATACATATGATAATCGAATGTAAATTCTGGATTAGTGAGACCAGTTAAATCAAAACATGGACTGTTCAAGAAGGCCGTTCTATTAGGGCTTCCTGGACTTTGGCCTGATGAGGCTTCTGTAAAAATATAGTAGTTTAAATGAGAAGCAGCAGATGGTCCTGTTCCACCGGAAGGGGTATTACCGGTCCTTATTGTCCAATTCCCGTTAACAGTACCATCCTGCAACCATGCTCCAATACCTCCGGAGCCCGCTCCTTCAAAACTTTCAGCATAGGGATAAGCGGCAATCGTTGAACCGCATTGTGCGCTTGATGTTGACGGGTTAAAATAAATCGTCAACATTAAAGCAATAAACAATGCTCTAAAAAGAGTAATGGTTTTCATAAGCAGGTAAATTCAAAGTTTGGGACTAATGAATTTTATCTTATTCAATAAGACAGGTCAAATATATCCAATCACTCCATGAAAATCAAATATAATCGATGAACGACATAAAAGAAATTTAAATAACTGATTATCAGATAAATAAAAAAAACGAGAATTTAAAAGAAATCCTCGTTTTTTGCGGTTGATTTATGGTATGAGATATTATTCTTTTAATAATTGTTTAATGGCTGAATAATTCGTAGTTAGATCCGTTATTTTTAAGAAATAAGATCCGTTTGCCAGATCATTCATATTACCAAGAATTATCACTCCTTCTCTATTAGTAACATTATAATTACGGATAATACGTCCGCTTATATCATAAAGTATAAGGCTCACATTCGATCCATTGAAGGAACTTGACAATTCGATTGTCAGGTCATTTGAGAATGGATTAGGATAAGCACCTATTATATTAATGGACTCATCATCTATACCCAGAGTATTGGTTGTTACAGTAACCTGTTTTACAACCACATCATCGCCGCATTCCGCATTCGTACTGGTTAAAGTCACATCATAAGTTCCTGAAGCACCATAAGTGTAAACTGGATTTGAATCGGTTGAAAGAGCGCTTCCATCACCGAAATCCCATGTATAGGATGTAGCATCACTTGATGCATTGGTGAATGTTACTTCTCCATTATCAATTGGATTAACAACGCTTGAAAAATCTGCTGTAGGAGAAGGGTCTACAGTTACAACAACTTCTTCTCGCGCACTCTTTAAGCTTCCTATTTTCCAATCATAAAAGAAATAATAAAAATTAGGGCCTGCATTACTATCCTTAATGGTAATGCTTCCATTTGTGTATGGATATGACACCCCTGAATTGTTTCTGTAAAGTCCACCAGTACTGAAGTCATCACCTATAAGCCTTAGATCAGTTCCTACTGGAACAATGAAATTAAGGTCGATAACCTGAATTCCAGCATTTACGAATTTCACTGCCGAATTAATGATATTACCTGAAGCGTCTTGTAATTCAACTTCAACTTCTCCAGCATTCAAGGCATTGATCGTTACTTGCTCAAGAACAACCGATTCCGTACAATCAAAAACCAAATACCTATCTGTACTTGTAAAATTGCCTCCATTGGAATTATTAGCTGTATTTCCAACATTACCTTTGGAGATAACATCTTCTACAAAATAACTTGTAGTGGAGGTTAGGGTAGGGGTCGTAAAATTCGCACCTGTGAAAACAGGCGATGTGGCATCAATACTATCATACCAATTCAAGGTTCCGGATCCAGTAGCACTTAAGGCAGTTGTTCCAGAATCGCAAAGTTGTGCATCTGCCGCAACAGGGTTAGCTGTCGTTGCCACTAAAGTGACATCTTGAACGGTCTTTGCTCCATTCGTAATTGTAACGGAAATTGTCTGTGAGACATAACCAGGAGCTGAATAAGTGACATTGTAGGTACCACCTTCAATTAGCCTGTGATATTCACCTAGTTCAGATTCTGATGACCTGAATGAATTCCTTGCATCGTGGCTGGCAATTCTTATTTCGGCCTTTACTGGATTCCCAGATTCATCCGTAATGACCCCATGAAGTCCATAGTTGGCTTCTTTCATGAAATCCAATAATGCTTGTTTGTTATAATCCCAATAAGCTGGAAGTTTAGAGGGTGTAAGCCATTTCTGATCAGAAAGTTCAATGGTTACCTCTCTATCGCACTTATAGTATCCCATATAATCCTGACGACCACCGTAAACCAGATACCATTCTGCACCATGAGTTACGCCTTGGCTAGGGTAAACATTACTATCATAATCTACTGTAAAATATCCTGCTTCTGGTGTTGCATGTGCAGCATTATCAGCACGAACTTGTATCGCATAATTTACACCTAGTCTTTCAAACCAAGCACCGTCTGGATGCGTATAATTACTCGCCAATGTATTATCAATTGGATAATTGAACAAAGATATTCCGCCATGATGATTGGCAGAAAGAACAAAGTTCTTGGTATCTGCATAATTCATGAATGCGATCGTTTCGTCTTCATAAACACCACCAATAGAGCTATCATGCAATCCGGCTAAATTATCTGGATAATTCCTATTTAGGTCCTGTCCACTATCATTAGCACGTCTAGGGTTGTCTACTGCATCAGTATCCCCAAGTCGATATGTTCCATCGGGGTTAGCCGAAGGATTGATATAGATTTCTGTTGAATTGACAAGGTCAGTCACCTCAGTATCCGTTCCGTAGTTGGTCAAAAGGTAATCAATCAGACGTATCATTAATGGGAAGCCTGCAATTTCGTCACCATGCATTGATGAGGTATAGAAAAACTCCGGCTCACCTTCATTTACAGAAACGTTGTCCGTAATCTTTAATACTAATAATTCACGACCACTTTGGGTCGTTCCTATGCTTTCCAAAGAACAAATGCTAGGATACGTCGTGGCATAATATTGCATCTTGGCAACATATTCAGAATATTTTGGATAGGCATCCCAAGTTGTGTCCCAAGCTGCGCGGGATGACATTCCTCTTGCAATCGCTTCTGGAGAGGTACCTGCTAAATGGGCATCAAAGGGTAACTCATTATCATCCTTACGGACTTTATATGGAAGACCATATTCCAAGAATTGTTGAAAGGTATCCTGGTTGGCGTAAGCATCAACCTCTAATAGATTTCCGTCAATCTGCATATGTCCTAAAGAGAGGAATCTAGATATTTCCTGAAGTTGTTCTTTACTTTCAGCTTGAAAAATGAAATGTACTTCGCCTCTTGAGGCGAGATAATTTTCAGCTTTTTCTCGATTTGTTAATGTTGAATCTGTTCTTTGCGCAAAAGTACCAGAGATGGTAAATAAAGTGCATACGAATAGCAACGTAATTTTTTTCATCAGATTTGGGGTTTAATGAATTATTAAAATTTGAAGTAAGATAAATCTTTGACATCTTGACTTCTAGGCTAATATAAAGCTTCAATAGGCAAAACACTACAAAACACCAATAAATCCGATGAAATACATTATAGATGTCAGAATAGTGAAAATAGGTAAGATAATACTGAATAAAAAAAGGACCATTTTGTATGATCCTTTTAATTTATACAGTAGCGAGAGGGGGGCACGATCCCCCGACCTCCGGGTTATGAATCCGACGCTCTAACCAGCTGAGCTACCTCGCCGTTTTGATGGCTGCAAATATAAAAACAAAATAGAGGAGTGCAAAAATATGATTTATAATTTATGTTGATTAGTTTCTGAATCACTTTTCAATAAGCACCTAAATGAGACATATATTTTATGAAAAAATAAAGGCCATGAATTCATGGCCTTTATAAATTATTTTGCTCAAATTATTAATTGGTATCTATAAGCTGCCAGTTGACGCCATCACTTTGAAAAGTGAACATCTTATCTCTACCTATTTTATTCTCAGGATCACCGCCCTTATCTATGAAAATCTCACTAAGGAAACAATCTCCATTACCTAAATTCTTTATCAAATAAATACGTCCAATACATGTACTTGCCAGCGGAATGGTAATTATGGCTTCTTTCAAATAGTTTATCAATGTATGGTCGTTAGGACCAAGTGTGGTGTTCGAATTAGAACTCCTAATTGGTAAAGATAGTGATCCATGAACTTGAAGTGTTGAATTGGCTATTGCGCCAGCTGTTCCATTAATAGATCCAATACCTACTTGTCCATTGGCAAATGCCAATTGTTGATTGTTCATGTTATATACCCTGTTTCCAGGCCATTGTGTCAAATTGTTGGTCGCTAGGTTAGTGTCAACTCCAAGTGGTGTCAATGCAATGGTATTTCCTCCAGAGATCTTCAAGTCATTACCTACTAATGTTAAGGTTTGGATCTCGTTAGTTGAATCAGCATCGCCATCATCAACATTCATGGTTATTGTATTCCCACCAGTGATCGCGATGCTACCCGGTGTTCCATCGGACTCTAATGTTTGATCATCGGATGCTGGATCTCCAGCCGGTCCTTGCGGTCCGACGTCTCCTTGGTCTCCCTTAGGCCCTTGTGGTCCAGTAAGATCTGGCGTCGTATATATCGTTCCATCAGAAAATTTGAGTGAGAAGGTACCATCTCCATTATCTATAGCAGATACGATACCATTGCCTTGAGGTCCTTCTGGTCCGACAGGTCCAACTTCTCCTTGAGGTCCTTCTGGCCCTTCAGGTCCAATTGCTCCGTCAGCTCCAGCAGGTCCTATTTCTCCTTGCGGTCCTTGAGGTCCAACAGCGCCAGTAGCACCGACTTCACCCTGAGGTCCTTGCGGTCCAACTGCGCCAGTAGCACCGACTTCACCCTGAGGTCCTTGTGGACCAACGGCACCAGTTGCACCAGTTGCACCAGTTTCGCCTTGTATTCCTTGTGGTCCTTGCGGTCCAATTGCTCCATCAGCTCCAGCAGGGCCTATTTCTCCTTGTGGTCCTTGCGGTCCAATAGCTCCGTCA
>JABDMQ010000337.1 GCA_013001365.1 Flavobacteriaceae bacterium | reverse complement strand
TTCGGTTGGGAATATCGAAGTCCAAATTCGCAATACTTGAAATTCTGTCCAACTTCATTCGAATCAGATTTTCTTCTGAAGGGCAATCCATTTTGGTGATTTCAAATACAGTTTTGTTCATTCAGATTTGGATGTATTTCTACATTAACGTGTTTGGAGTATGATTCCTAAAATACAAAGTTTCCATTAAAGGATCAAAAAAGAACTGGATCATACCTGCTAACAATCCTTAGGAAGGCAGGCAGGTTGTTGTACTTTCGTTATTCCAATTCAAGACATGGTCAGCAAGATTTTTCTCAAGACTTTTGGCTTCTGTGTACAGGCCTTTGTCATAGTATCAGGAATCTGTACTTTGCTCATGCCAATTCTATTTCGAGCTAGTCCATAGGTCCATAAATGGTAGCCTTATCACCCTTATCCATGACCTCACAACTCTTAGCGAAGCTGCTATCATCCAGTTCAATATGAAACCTCAGGATTTCATCTTCCTCATTAGAAGTAACGGGAAGCCATCGATATGGCAGATCCAATTCGGTCACCTTTGGACTTATGAGGTTAACACAGGCATATTTCCCTTTTTGAACTTGTGAATCGGCTGGTTTTTCAAAACTCAATTCAAGGGTTTTATCGTCGATCTGTTTACGTTCTTTGAGCGGGACAGTCCTCTGGTCAACGAATTGCTCATCATCAACTGAAGACCAGATCTTGTCCTTATTCATCTGCAAGGCAGCCAGGAATCCTCCAGTGATGCTTCCTTCAAATCCTCCACCTGGAAAGGCCCATGCGGAGGCGAAATACAAATTCGGGATCAAGAAGTTGTTCCTGAATCTCTTGTCACCGATCTGTTCTTTGGACTGGGCATAACCGTACACCGATCCAGTAGGATTGGAGGTATACCTTTGAATCGTTTTTGATGTAGAGACCTCATAGTACTCGATGCTATCCCTGATTCCAGGAAACTGATTGTCCAATCGTTGTAACAGTATCTGAGCCACCTCTTCCTTCTTTGCCTTGTAGTCTTTTTTGCTCAGGTTTTCCCAGTCCCCTATATAGTCAACCGTACAGATCACGCCTTCTGATTTGTCAGGTGGAGCCAGCCCTGAATCGACCTTATTATAGTCTACGAAAATGAACCTTCGCTTATTCCAATCGCCCTGATGGTTGGGCTTGACGTCCTTCAAGGACTTCACATCTTCTCCCTCGATGACATTCGAGTAATGCTTAACACCGAATTTCTCCAGACCGCTATTGAAACCAAGGTACATGCACAAGAGTGAGCAAGAATTGGTCTTGTCTCCGATCTTTTCCTTGAGCATACCAGCATAAGGCTCATCAAGCAGATCCGGTACCACAGGAATGGCGCAATTGGCCACCACATTGTCACAAGAGATGGTGACAGGATCCAGATTGTCATTGAAATAATCTCGGAAGGTGACCCCAGTCACCTTACCATTCTCTATGACGATCTTCTCTGCCTTTTTCCCCAGTAGCACTTTGCCGCCATTATTTTGAATGTAGGCTGCGAGGTAGTCAGATAGTTTTTGTGAACCCCCTTTTATGAAATGGCCACCATTCTCTATGAATCCCGAGAAAGGCAAGCTATAATAGTACATCGATAGGGTATATGGGTCATCACCCCAATAGGCAAGGTGTGCCACTAGATCGATCTTGGCATTCTCGTTACTTAAGTACTTATCCAACCAGGATCCCACTGTATGTCTGGAGGCTTCTACCAGATTGGGATACAATAGCGGCATCAGAGGATAGATAAGCTTTTTTACCAATGATGAACTCGGTTGCTTCAACCCTTCACTTCGGACGCCTGCAAGCACTTTCATGAAGCGCCTAATGCCTTTTTCATCCTCCGGGTATTTGTCGGTGAGCGCCTTGATCGCTGCATCATAGTCGTGTGGTAACACGAATTTTCCTCGATCTGAATAGGCAGCATAGAATTCTGGCACTTTCAACATTTCCACCTCTTTATCAACTTCGAGCATTTTGAATATTTGCGGAATGGCACCATTCTTCAGTACACCACTCATCTCGTGCAGACCGACTTCAATTATGAAATCACCTCTTTTGAATGTAGTGGCACAGCCTCCAGGCTTATGGTGTTGTTCTAGAAGCAGGACTTTCCTGCCAAATTTTGAGAGGGTGGCGCCTGCAGTCAGTCCCGCCAAACCACCGCCTATGATAACAGTATTGTACTTCATGATAAAAAGTCTTA
>JABDMQ010000325.1 GCA_013001365.1 Flavobacteriaceae bacterium | reverse complement strand
ATACCGGTCTTTGCAATCAGGTAAGATCGAAACCAATGAAACCTCTGAAACGGTTGCAGATGGTCTAAGAACGCATTTAGGTGATCGGAACTTTCCGATAATCCAAAAGTATGTTGAGAAGATCATTCGTGTAGAAGAAAGCGAGATCATCAATGCCATGAAACTCATTTGGGAACGGATGAAGATCATTGTGGAGCCATCCTGCGCTGTACCTTTTGCTGCGCTACTAAGAGATAAAGAAGATTATAGAAATAAGAATATCGGCATCATTTTGTCGGGAGGCAATGTGGATTTAAGTAATCTACCATTTAATTGAAAAATATGAACGTAGGAATCATAGGTTCTGGAACAATGGGAAGTGGTATTGCACAAGTGGCTGCCACTGCTGGTTGTAAAGTTAATTTATATGACACCAATCAGGCCGCATTGGACAAAGCTAAATCAAGCTTGAATAAGATTCTTTTGCGATTGATTGAAAAAGGAAGAATTGACGAATCTGAAAAATCAAGAATTCAGGGCAATATATCTTATGTCAATAATTTAAAGGAACTATCAGATTCGGACTTGACCATTGAAGCCATTGTGGAGGAACTCGATATCAAGAAAAAAGTGTTTTCAGAATTAGAGACTTATGTTTCTAATGACTGCATCATCGCATCAAACACATCAAGCTTATCCATCGCCTCAATAGCATCCTCATTGCAGAAGCCTGAGCGTTGTATTGGCATTCACTTCTTCAACCCTGCACCTCTCATGAAATTGGTCGAGGTGATTCCAGCAATTCAAACATCGCAAGAAATTCTTCATAAATCAATTGATACAATTTCCGATTGGAAAAAAGTAGTTGCTGTGGCTAAAGACACTCCTGGCTTTATAGTAAATCGCGTAGCACGACCTTTTTATGGTGAAGCACTACGAATCTATGAAGAAGGCCTTGCGGATTTCGCCACGATCGATTGGAGCATGAAGACATTGGGAGGATTCAAGATGGGACCTTTCGAATTAATGGATTTCATTGGTAATGATGTGAATTATACGGTGACTGAATCTGTTTTCAAGGCATTCTATTACGACCCACGTTACAAGCCCGCATTCACTCAAATGCGCTTTGCCGAAGCTGGTTATTTAGGTAGGAAGTCCGGTAAAGGCTATTATGATTATGACGAAAGTGGAAAACCTATCAATAGTAATTCTGTCACTTCGAGCGGAGTCGAAAAGTCTTTAAGTGAAACAATTTTTAACCGCGTGTTAGTAATGCTTATCAACGAAGCAGCAGATGCCTTGCATCTGAATATTGCTTCTGCTGAAGATCTGGATAGTGCCATGACCAAAGGTGTTAATTACCCTAAAGGCTTACTGGCCTGGGCCGATGAGAAAGGAATGGAATGGTGTGTAAGTGCAATGGATGAGTTATATAATGAATATCATGAAGATCGCTATCGATGTAGCCCATTATTAAGGAAAATGAACAAGGAAAACAAGACATTCTTTTAATGAAAGGTGAAGCGATACCATATAAAATGTTGTCATTGGATGCATTCAGTACCTGGATGGGCATCGAGATATTGGAATGTGAGATTGGCCGATGTAAGGTCGGCATGACCATAAGAAAGGAGATGTTGAATAGCATGGACAAGGCCCATGGAGCGATTAGCTATGCTTTGGCAGATACCGCATTCGGATTTGCTGCGAATACCCATGGAAAATATGCCGTTTCTATTGAGACGAGTATAAATCATATAGAGGCTCTAGAAGAAAATGATTATCTGGTTGCAGAATCAGTTATTGAAAAAGTAAATAATAAACTTGGGTTCAATATCATTGAAGTAAAACGAGGTGACGAGTTAGTCGCCTTGTTCAAAGGGGTTGTTTATAGAACAGAAAAACAATGGGAAGAATGAAAGATGCATTTATCATAGATGGTATCAGAACACCAATAGGAAACTATAAAGGCACGTTGTCTGCGGTTCGTACAGATGACTTAGGAGCTATTGTCATTAAGGAGTTGGTAAATCGTAACCCGAACATTCCAAAGGAATCCTATGATGATGTAATCATGGGTTGTGCCAACCAAGCCGGTGAAGATAACCGCAATGTCGCGAGAATGGCATTGTTACTTGCTGGATTACCGTTCACAGTGCCTGGTGAGACAGTGAACAGGCTTTGCAGTTCAGGACTATCAGCAATGATACACGCCAATCGTGCTATTAAATCAGGAGATGGTGACATATTTATTTCAGGTGGCGTCGAGAATATGACTCGTGGACCTTATGTCATTGCCAAACCATCGAGTGCTTTCGGAAACGATTCCAAGATGTACGATTCGAGTTTTGGGTGGCGTTTCGTCAATCCAAGAATGCAAGAGCTTTATGGAACTGATGGTATGGGAAACACAGCTGAGAATTTAGTTGCGAAATACAATATCTCACGAGAAGATCAGGACGCGATTGCCTATTGTAGTCAGATGAAAGCGGCCAAAGCTCAGGAAAACGGACGATTGGCCAAGGAAATCGTTTCTGTTGAGATCCCTCAACGTAAAAAAGACCCAATCAGCTTTTTAAAAGATGAATTCGTGAAACCAAATACCACGAAGGAGATTCTGGCAAAATTACGTCCAGCATTCAAGAAA
>JABDMQ010000390.1 GCA_013001365.1 Flavobacteriaceae bacterium | reverse complement strand
TCCATACTTCGACAAGCTCAGTGTAACAACTCAATGCGGTGGCTCAGTAACCGCGGGATAATCCAATATAAAAGTGTACGATAATGTGCTACGTGGCGCCTTTCCCGCATGCGATGCAGGATAGCTTGAGCTTTATTTGTTTAAGTCTATTTTAGATTGATACAATAAATGTATAATTAGAGAAGTTTTCAAGCAATGTTACATAATGACTAATTATGATTAACATAAATGTTTCATAATTTATATTATGTCAAATAGAATTTATTTAGACACTCTCCTAGCAAAAGGCCATCCATGTATTATTTAACGATCACTGTGCACTACCATTCTCCAATTCTTTCTGGATATTCTTGGGTACCGGTTCATAGCTATGAAACTTCGACGTGTAATTGGCACGCCCTTGGGTTAACGAGCGTAACTGACTCGAGAAATCCCGTAGCGACGATTTAGGGATGAGTGTTTTCAGTAATTGGTAATGGTCCTCTGTATTGATACCTTGAATCATGGCGCGTCGTGATTGCAGTTCGGGCATCACATTACCGATCATCTGCTCTGGTACTTTTACGACCACCTCATGGATGGGTTCCATGAGTTTCGGGTTCGCATTCAAAAAGGCTTCCTTAAAGGCATGGGCGCCTGCGATCTTAAAGGAAATGTCATTTGAGTCTACCGCATGCATTTTACCATCATACACCATAACTCGTATATCGCGTGCGTAGCTTTTTGTCAATGGACCTTCTTCCATCACTTCCAGGATGCCTTTCATTACCGATGGTAGGAATCGAGAATCGATCACGCCACCGACAATACAGTTATAGAACACCAGCTTTCCTCCCCAAGGCAAGTCGATTTCCTCTTTGCCACGTAACGAGAAGCCCTCTGGCTCAGGCATACCTTCGTACCACGGTTCTACTTTTAGGTGCACCTGCCCGAATTGCCCAGAGCCTCCAGATTGTTTCTTATGTCTGTAATTAGCAGTCGCACTACGTTGGATGGTTTCGCGGTAAGAGATCCTTGGAAACTCGAAACGGGCCTCCACCTGATATTCATGTTGTAAAAGCCAGGCAATGACTGCCAAATGCAATTCTCCCTGGCAACCAATGATCGTTTCGTGTGTTTCGTTGTCATACCTTAAAGTCATGGTATGATCCTGGCTATGAATTCGCTTCAAGGCTTCGTTCACTTTTTCATCATCACTTGTATGCACAGCAAACACAGCCCGTTCCAGACGTGACTGCGGGAATTGTATCGGTTTTATCGTTGGGCTATCGGGCGAACTGCCTAATGTGTCGTTGGTCTCCGTATGCTTTAATTTACTGGTGGCACCTATATCACCGACAGTCAGTTTTTGCACGTGATGCTTGACCTTGCCATCCATTATGAACAATTGGTTGATGGCCTCCAGTTTTCCTGTGCGGGTATTGTATAATTTATCGCCAATGGTCACTTCTCCCGATTTCACTTTAAAGAAACTCAACTGGCCTAAATTGGGTTGATATAAGGTCTTGAAAACAAATAAAGTGGTCTCCTCTCCCACTTCTGGTTTGATCTCAGTGCCTTCTATGCTCTGTTCTGGTTTGAGGTCTGCCGCCGATGGTGCGACATTATCAATGAAGCCCATTAATCGTCCAGAACCCATATCGTGTAAGGCCGACACACAGAATACCGGGAACAGATCGTGGTTCAACATACCTAATTTGATGCCTCGACGCAATTCATCTTCATTCAATTCACCTTTGTCAAAGTACAATTCCATGAGGTCTTCATCGTTCTCTGCTGCTTTTTCCACTAGCTGATTATGAAGCTCATTGGCACGTTCTAGTTGGTCTTCGGGTATGGCCAACTTTTCAGGCTTCCCTCCTTCTGGACCGAACTTGTAACACTTCATTTTCAAGACATCCACAATGCATTGCGCGCCATCGATTTTTATGGGGTATTGGATCGCGATCGCGTTGTTGCCTACTAATTGCTTCAGACTTTGAAAACTCTGCTCGAAATCGGCTTTGGGATCATCGATCTTATTTAGCACGAAAATGGTGGGTTTATGATACTTGTCAATATAATTCCATATGATCTCGGTACCGATTTCTACACCATGCTTCGCATTGACCAGAGTAACAATGGTATCAGCCACTCGTATGGACGAGATAATCTCGCCGATAAAATCATCCAAACCCGGCGTATCCATGATATTGATCTTATAGTTTCGCCATTCGGTATGCAACGGGGTTGCAAAAACAGAAGCTTCGCGTTCATGCTCCAGATCATGATAGTCGGAGACCGTATTTTTCTGTTGTACGTTTCCTCGTCTGTTGATAAGACCAGCTTCAAAAAGCATGGTCTCGGCCAATGTTGTTTTTCCGGCACGATGAGCCCCAACAAAAACCACATTTTTTATGTGTTTGTTGTCAAATACCTTCATAGTGTTTAATTTAATTAGTGTTAGGAATTCAAAGCCTTAAAGCTATTTGTTAATGGCTGATTAAAAAATGATAAATGTTAGCTTTTGCCTTCTATAATGATTTATGGGATTCGTTTTAACTGTTAATCCATAGTACCCCTTATCCAATTTAATTTGTGTTCTTTAAATTAGGCCTTTCTAATGCCTATATTCCCATTACCCTAATGCATTGTGGCCTTGTTAATAGGCTTAAGCTTGCCCATATACCTGATATTGGTCCTATGTGTTGACGTTATATAGATATCAGCATAGCCATTAGGAAATGCAGTGATACGGACATCGTAATTCTCAATATGGTCCTTATCGTCATCTATAGTGAATGTAACAATCGCTTTTTGCTTCTTCTCGTCTATAGTCAATTCAAGGTCTTCAGGAGTGTCATTAAAACTTAGGCCTATGTTTTTAGCACCGTAATGTCCTCCCGCTTGGCGTTGTTCGCCAAAATAAGGCAAACTGGCTTTAAAATGACCTTCTTCAGATTTTATATAATGGCCATCTCCTTGAACATTTATCCTGTTAGCAGTGTTGCCTGTCCTTGGAATCATAATGGTGTTCAAGACTTCTGTGGTTGCCGCTGTATTAAAAGGTTGTGCGGCTTCAATATCAATATGATAGGTCTTGCTTTCCAAATTGGTCACTAACCTATTGAAATTCGCCTCATCATTGGCTGCAGATGCTGCACTATCGGATGACTTGCAGCCCGTTACCATAATCATGGAAACGGCGATGAAAAGGAGTCTATATGGTCGTTTGTTTTTGGTCATTATGTGTTTCTATTCATTCTTTTTATTCCTCGTAAACGGTACGAACGCTACGGGCAACAGATCATCAAAATCGTACTGATCCCCTTTTCGTGTTATCAATTTCAACACTTTTCGGTTTCTTGGTCCAGCGGGAATGATCATACGTCCACCGTCCTTCATCTGTTCCAATAAGGGTTTTGGCACCTCTTCGATACCTGCCGTAACGATTACCGCATCAAAAGGTGCCTCTTCTGGCCAACCGTTATAGCCATCGCCTATGCGTACGTTGACATTGTCATAACCTAGTTCTTTCAGTAGTTCTTTGGCTTTGAGGCCAAGAGGCTCGACAATCTCAATGGTAAATACAGAATCTACGATCTTGGCCAATACAGCCGCTTGATAACCCGAGCCTGTGCCTATTTCCAGGACCCTGTCATTTGGTTTCAGTCGTAGAACCTCAGTCATATAGGCCACGATATAGGGTTGCGAGATGGTCTGTCCGTTGCCAATGCCCAAAGGTCCATCCCAATACGCACGAGACCTAAGGGACTTCGGCACGAAAAGGTGGCGCTGCACCTCTCCCATGGCCTGCAAGGTTGCTTTGTCCTTGATGCCACGAACAACGAGCTGTTGCTTGACCATTTTCTTGCGCTCTTTAGCATAGTCTTGAGACCATAATGGATTTGCCATAAAACAACTGATAATAAAGATGAAACTAATGCGTAACATGGCTACGGACTTACTTCTTACTAAGATACGATATTCTGGAATTTAATAGATACCATGAAGCACACTATTAGTAACTTTGCGCTTTATTAGTTTAGTCCATATGGAACACATAGTTTATGATTATTTATTAGAAGCAGGTCTTACTGAGACACTTGCCAAATACTTGAACATGATCGCCCTTCTCATTGCTTTGCTTGTGGTGGTCTTTCTTGTAGATTTTGTCATTAGGAAACTTTTGGTAACTGCATTTACCCGTTTAGCGAGTAAAACCAAATCCATAGCAGACGATATCCTTGTCAAGAACAAGGTGCCACGAAATGTTGCGCATATCGTTCCGTTGATCATTGCCATTAAGTTCATTCCTGTCGTCTTGTACGATTTCAGTTATCTGGAAAACATTGTTGAAAAAGGCTTGCAGCTTTTCGGTATCGTACTGACCCTTTGGATCGTAAGGAGCATATTGCAAACCTTGAGGGACTTCTTCAAGACCATACCAGGATTGAAGGACAAACCTATTGACAGTTACATTCAGGTCTTTATGATCTTTGCTTGGGTTGCTGGTTTTATGTTCGCATTTGCGCTAATCTCTGGAGTACCACTCCTCACCTTTCTCGCAGCGTTAGGAACAGCTTCGGCTGTCTTTATTTTGGTCTTTAGGGATACTATTCTTGGCTTTGTAGCCAGTATTCAGGTGTCCATTAACGATATGGTGCGTATAGGCGATTGGATCACCTTCGAGAAATATGGTGCAGATGGTACTGTGACAGAGATCAATTTGTCTACAGTAAAAGTGCAGAATTTTGACAAGACCATTACTACGATACCTACCTATGCCTTGATATCTGATTCGTTCAAGAACTGGAGAGGCATGGAAGAAGCAGATGGAAGACGTATTAAAAGAGCCTTGAAAATAAAACTCGATAGCGTTAAGTACTTAAACGATAATGATATTGATGGCCTTAAGAAAATTGATTTGATCTCTGCCTACCTTACACAGAAACAAAGTGACATTAACGATTTTAACGCTGCGCATAATATTGATAAATCCCTACCGATCAATGGTAGGAACTTGACCAATTTGGGCGTTTTCAGAAAGTATATGCAGACATATATAGAGGGTCATTCGGCTATTAACAAGGACATGATCATCATGGTGCGTCAACTAGAGCCTACCGCACAAGGCGTTCCACTTCAGATCTATGCGTTCAGTTCTGATAAACGTTGGCAGAATTATGAATTCATTATGGCCGATATATTCGACCATATGATTGCTGCAGTCGCCTATTTTGATTTGGAGATTTTTGAATTTCCAAGTGATGGAATTCAAATTGTCAATGAGTAAAAAAATTACAACTGTCTATATACGTTCCCAGATATTCTCGCTATTAAGACGGAAGCTTCCTAGGTGATCCCAATTGCATTCGTTTGGTGCGACCAATGAC
>JABDMQ010000255.1 GCA_013001365.1 Flavobacteriaceae bacterium | reverse complement strand
GACAAATTCAGGGTTAATAATGTGAATATCAATTTGCAGAGCCAATCCTTTCAATCGAAGTTTCACCAAGACTCTCTTTTTAACTTTAGCTTCAACAACATTGATAAGTTTGTTATAAATAATAAGGTCTACAAGAATTTTTATTACAAAGAGACCAATCGTATTTATGAAATTATCTATGACGCTCCAGAGTATTCATTATTAAAAGGCCATAAGGTCAATTTGGTTGAAGGATCCGCAAACCCAATGCTTAATCGTAAGACTGACAGATATGTGCAGAAACATGGTTATTATATCAAGAATGAGAAAGAAATCAAGAATTTCAAGCCAAGTAAGAAGAATATCACCAAATTACTAGGACTGGACAAATCCGGTGCTGATAAGATGGCACAATATGCAAAGGCGAATGGGCTATCATTCAAGAACGTTGAAGAACTGAAACGTATCTTGGCATTTGCCAGATCTTTGTAAAGAGAAAATCTCAGTATTTGAAAAGGAGTTAATAAGTAACTCCTTTTTTTATGCTTTTTATTTAACCATTATGGTATTATCATTTATTTTTGTGCAAATCATTAGCACATGAAATACATTCAGCGTAAAAAAGCCATCATTCTGCTTGCAGATGGAACTATATTCCATGGAAAAGCCGTAGGCAATTCTGAAGGAAATGCATTTGGAGAGGTATGTTTCAATACAGGAATGACCGGTTATCAGGAAATATTTACGGATCCTTCATACTTTGGACAATTAATGGTTGCCACAAATGCACATATAGGTAATTATGGCGTAAATGATTATGAAGTAGAATCAGATTCTATCAAGATAGCTGGTCTTATCTGTAGAAATTTCAGCTATACATATTCAAGGGAAGCAGCAGATGGTTCATTAGAAGAATTCTTCGAAGAAAACAATCTATTGGCAATTTCTGATGTTGATACAAGAGCTTTGGTTAGTTATATTCGGGAGAATGGTGCAATGAATGCTGTTATATCTACAGAGGTCGATGATATTGATGACCTTAAGCAGCAATTGGCCAAAGTACCTAATATGAAAGGGTTGGAACTCGCTTCGAAGGTGTCAACTGATAAGCCTTATTTTTATGGAGATGAAAATGCCAAATTCAGAATTGCTGCCTTAGACCTTGGCATCAAGAAAAATATTCTTCGAAACCTCGCACAAAGAGGTGCATACGTTAAAGTCTTCCCTTATAATGCTACTTTTGAAGAAATGAGTTCATGGAATCCAGACGGTTATTTTCTCTCTAACGGACCTGGTGATCCAGAACCATTAGAAAGTGCCATTGAATTGGCCGGTGAAATCATTAAAAGGGATTTACCGTTATTTGGTATTTGTTTAGGCCATCAAGTCATTAGCTTGGCTAATGGCATATCTACGTATAAAATGCACAATGGTCATAGAGGTATCAATCACCCAGTAAAGAATCTTCAAACAGGTAAAGGAGAAATCACTTCTCAAAATCATGGATTTGCAATTAATCGAGAAGAAACGGAAGCGAATAAGGATGTAGAGATCACACATGTGCATTTAAATGATAATACGGTAGCAGGAATCAGGTTGAAGGACAAGAATTGTTTCTCTGTACAATACCATCCAGAAGCAAGTCCAGGACCTCATGACTCATCGTATCTCTTCGATCAGTTCATGGAGAATATCAGAAATCAAGAACAAATTGAATCTAGTATAGTCAAGAATTGAATTATAACTAAGAATCACTAAAACGTTTTAGTCAAATTTCAACATCAAATTAAGATTTGGCAAGGCTATTTCGTAAATTCGCTACCCTATACTAGTTACCAAAAAAAACGAAATCATGAGTATAATAATCAATATACATGCACGACAGATCCTTGATTCAAGAGGAAATCCTACCGTAGAGGTAGATGTAATAACAGAGAATGGTGTTCTTGGAAGAGCAGCTGTGCCTTCAGGAGCTTCAACAGGAGAGCATGAAGCCGTAGAATTAAGAGATGGCGGCAATAATTATATGGGTAAAGGAGTGCTTAAAGCAGTAGACAACGTAAATTCCATAATTGCTCAGGAACTACTTGGGGTCTCGGTTTTTGAACAGAACCATATTGATCAAACAATGATCAATCTAGATGGTACCGCAAACAAATCTAAATTAGGAGCTAATGCCATTTTGGGTGTTTCTTTGGCCGCAGCCAAGGCCGCAGCAAATGAGTTGAATTTGCCATTATACAGATATGTAGGAGGAGTTTCGGCAAATACGCTTCCTGTGCCAATGATGAATATTATCAATGGTGGTTCCCATAGTGATGCGCCTATAGCATTTCGAGAATTCATGGTGATGCCAGTAAAGGCGAAAGACTTTACACATGCCATGCAGATGGGAACAGAGATATTTCATAACTTAAAGAAAGTATTGCATGAACGAGGCTTAAGTACAGCGGTTGGTGACGAAGGTGGTTTCGCTCCAACTCTAGATGGTACAGAAGATGCTTTGGACACCATTGCAAAAGCGGTTGATAAAGCAGGTTATAAATTAGGTGACGAAGTCATGATCGCCTTGGATTGTGCCGCGGCAGAATTCTATGTCGATGGTCAATACGATTATACGAAATTCGAAGGAGATAAAGGACAAGTACGATCAAGTAAGGATCAGGCGGATTATCTGGCCGAACTTTCAAAGAATTATCCTATAATCTCAATTGAAGACGGTATGGACGAAAATGATTGGGAAGGTTGGAAATACCTCACGGAAAAGATTGGAGACAAAGTACAATTGGTTGGAGATGATTTATTTGTAACAAATGTTGAACGATTGTCTCGTGGTATTGAAAATGATATTGCTAATTCGATCTTGATCAAGGTAAATCAGATAGGTACCCTTACAGAAACCATAGCAGCGGTTAACATGGCACATAATGCTGGATACACTTCTGTTATGTCTCATCGTTCTGGAGAGACCGAGGACAACACGATTGCAGATTTAGCCGTCGCCCTTAATACTGGGCAAATAAAGACCGGTTCTGCATCACGAAGCGATAGAATGGCAAAATACAATCAATTATTACGTATTGAAGAAGAGCTTTCAGACGTAGCCTATTATCCTCAAGAGAAAGCATTTAAGGTCAATTAAAAACTTTATAAAGTATAAGACAGACCATTGCTTATACTGTATTGGGTCTTTGGTATTGATATGACGGGAAAAGCGTCGTAATTATAGCTGAAATTAATGTTCAATTCAATCTTGTCCCAAAACCCTTTCTTTAGTTCGTCTTGACCTGACCCTGAACTTGCACTCTCTTTTTTTGATGAAAAGCCCATGACAAAATTGATTTCACTTGAAACCCTATAATCTTTCAGCTTGTCTACTCTTGGTTGATAATAGGTGGTGCTGATGATGGTGACATTGTCTGTTGGATAAAATGAAAAACTCAAATAATTACTGCTTCTAAAGTCTCTGTGTATAATTTTAGAATCGAGTTCCAACGACTTCTCATATTCATACATCACCAAAGTGCCAAGGAATAAACGACTTCGCTGTTTTTCGTCCTTTTCCGTGCTTGTATTCGGTTCATTCTTCTTTTTTGTCAACTCAAATCTCGGACCCAATCCAGCCAAACCCCTAAAATCGATTTCAGACACTTCGTCATATTGCCCTTGAAGAAATGCTTCAATCGTAAATCTCTTGCTGATTTCACGATTATATCTTAGATGCTGAACACCGGAATTTTGAAACGCGACGCCCTCCGCTTTATTGAAATTAAGATTGCTGATTATCATCCAAAGATTTTCACCGCCATTATATCCTAGTGCAACATTCGTATTGAAATTATAAACTTCATTTACATTTTTCGTGAAATTAAGGCTCAAGCCGACAGTCCCAGACCACTGGTTTTGACCTTTAAGCATGTCTACTCTCAAGGATTCGGCATTCAGAATCATTTGAGCATTACAAAAGGATAAACAAAAGAACGTAATTAGAATAATGAATAATGAAGATTTCATGAAATTGCAGTTAGATTAATTGAAATAAAGATATGAATTAGATTATTGATGAATTGTAAAATAACGAACTATAAATTTTATATATAATAGTAGTTTAAAATCCTTTGAAACATACTTTAAAAATCAGGGGATATTTCGTAATTTGTGGAAAGTTATTTTGAAGAATAATTACCTTAAAATTTGCATAGAATATGTCGAAAATCGCTACGTTAGAAGTTAATGGTCAAAAACATGAATTTCCAATATTGGTTGGCTCAGAAAACGAATCTGCTATCAATATTAAAACACTGAGATCAGTTACTGGAGGAGTTACAACAATTGACCCTGGTTATAAGAACACTGGTTCTTGTGAAAGTTCCATTACATTTTTAGATGGCGAGAAAGGGATTTTGAGATACAGAGGCTATTCCATAGAGGATCTTGCTGAAAAAGCCGATTTTCTCGAGGTGGCTTATTTACTGATTTTTGGTGAGTTGCCAACTCAAGAGCAATTGGATAAATTTCATAGTGATATTCGTGAGAAATCCATCGTTGATGACGATGTCAAGAAAATATTGGATGCGTTTCCTAAAACAGCCCATCCTATGGGCGTCTTATCCTCACTTACAAGTGCCTTGACGGCTTTCAACCCATCTTCGGTAAATGTTGATTCTGAAGAGGACATGTATAATTCTGTAGTAAAGATTTTAGGTAAGTTTCCGGTGTTGGTAGCATGGACGATGAGGAAGAAACATGGTCTGCCATTAGATTATGGTGATAATAGCCTAGGATATGTTGAGAATGTCCTTAAAATGATGTTTAAGAAACCTAATGAGGAATATGTCCAGAATCAGATATTGGTCGACGCCTTGGATAAACTTCTAATATTGCATGCCGATCATGAGCAGAACTGCTCGACATCAACAGTGAGGATTGTTGGTTCATCTCATGCTGGACTATTCGCCTCTCTATCAGCAGGAATTTCAGCTCTTTGGGGACCACTTCATGGTGGTGCCAATCAAGCCGTTTTAGAAATGCTTGAAGCAATCAAGGAAGATGGAGGAGATACAAAGAAATACATGGCTAAGGCCAAGGACAAAAGCGATCCATTTAGATTAATGGGATTCGGTCATCGTGTTTATAAGAATTTCGACCCTCGCGCCAAAATCATCAAGAAATCAGCCGATGAGGTCTTGGGAGATTTAGGAATAGAAGACCCAATACTGGATATTGCTAAAGGGTTGGAAAAAGAAGCACTAGAAGACCAATATTTTGTAGACCGTAAATTATACCCTAACGTAGATTTTTATTCTGGAATAATTTATCGTGCTATGGGAATCCCAACCGATATGTTCACAGTTATGTTTGCCTTAGGACGATTACCAGGATGGATAGCCCAATGGCGAGAAATGCGTTTGCGTAAAGAACCAATCGGTCGTCCAAGGCAGCTTTACATTGGTGAAACCTACAGACCTTTCATGACGATCAAGAAGCGATAATGCCTATTGTTTAATGTTAATGCTCCTTGGATATTAAACAATGTCCTTACTCATTCCTATGTTAAAACTAAATATAAAAGACGAAACTTCTAGACTGAAAGCAGTAGTGCTAGGCACTGCTGAAAGCAATGGCCCAATCCCTAAACCAGAAGAAGCCTATGATCCGAAGTCATTGCAGCATATATTGGCTGGTACCTATCCTAAAACTGAAGACATGATAAATGAAATGGAGGCTGTTGCCAATGTCTTTAGTAAATATGATGTACAAGTGTTCAGGCCAAAGGTAATTCAAGAGTGTAATCAAATTTTCGCACGTGATATTGCTTTCGTTATTGACGACAAGATGATCATAGCTAATATCCTTCCCGAAAGAGGAAAAGAAATAGATGCCATAAAACACGTTTGGGAACAAGTAGATCCTGAAAATAGAATCATTTTACCTGACGAATGTCATATTGAAGGTGGCGATGTAATGCCATGGAGGGAATACATTTTCATAGGCACTTATTCTGGGAAGGATTATCCAGATTTTATAACTGCAAGGACTAATACAGAAGCAGTAAAGGCCATACAAGACTTATTCCCTGAAAGAATCGTAAAATCATTTGAATTGCGTAAGTCAAATTCAGATCCCTTGGAGAATGCCTTGCATTTAGACTGTTGTTTTCAGCCAATAGGAAAGAACAAAGCTATCTTGCATAAGAACGGTTTCTTGATTGAAGAGGAATATCAATATTTAGTGGACTATTTTGGAGAGGAAAACATTTTCGAGATAAGTAAAAAAGAAATGTACGAAATGAACAGCAACATTTTCTCAATCTCAGAAGACGTTGTTATTTCCGAAAAGAATTTTACAAGGTTGAATACCTGGCTTAGAGAACATGGTTTCACAGTTGAAGAAGTACCTTATGCCGAAGTAGCCAAACAAGGAGGTCTTCTAAGGTGCAGTACCTTACCTTTGATAAGGGACTAGAAACTTAGTCATTCACCGAAAATCAATGTACCTTTGCACAACTTAAGGAAGTGGCCTCAAAAATATAGATTGTCATTTCATAAACAATTTATATGTCATTCAGTTCTTTGGGCTTGTCCGATGCCCTGTTGAAAGCAATCAGCAAAAAAGGATACAAATCCCCCAGCCCAATTCAGGCAAAAGCCATTCCTCCAATTCTTAATCGTAAAGATGTCTTGGCATCTGCTCAAACAGGAACAGGTAAAACTGCAGGTTTCACGTTGCCCATACTTCAAATCCTTTCCCAAGAACAGCAATTACATAATCGCCCTGTTCGCGCCTTAGTGTTAACACCAACAAGAGAGTTGGCAGCACAAGTATTTGAAAGTATTAAAGATTATGGGGAGTATCTGGATTTAAGGTCCGCTGTAATTTTTGGAGGTGTAAATCAAAAACCTCAAGTAAATAAATTACGTAAGGGTGTTGATATACTCGTAGCAACACCTGGACGTCTTCTCGATCTGCATAACCAAAGACTGTTATCATTGGCTAAAGTTGATATTCTTGTTCTCGATGAAGCGGATAGAATGTTGGATATGGGATTCTTAAGGGATATTGAGCGTATTATGAGCTTAATGCCAAAAAGAAGGCAGAATTTAATGTTCTCCGCTACTTTTTCTAAAAATATCCGAAAACTTGCAAATGGGATTCTAGATAACCCGATTGAGGTAGATGCAACTCCTGAGAACACAACTGTTGATGCAATAAAGCAGAAAGTATATAGAGTTGCCAAAGTGAAAAAAACAGGTCTGATAATAAAATTGATATCTGATGGTAATTGGAACCAGGTCTTGGTTTTTACACGTACGAAGCATGGAGCCAATAGGCTCTGTAAAAAAATGAACAATGCAGGAATTTCGGCAACTGCAATACACGGAAATAAAAGTCAAGGAGCAAGGACCAAGGCTTTGGCCGGATTCAAGAGTGGTTCGGTTAGCGTATTGGTTGCTACTGATATCGCGGCTCGAGGTTTGGATATTCCGTTATTGCCACATGTTATCAATTTCGAGTTACCGAATATTTCAGAAGATTATGTTCATAGAATTGGAAGGACAGGACGTGCAGGCGCAAGTGGTGAAGCGATTTCACTAGTAAGTGCGGATGAAACTTCATATCTACGTGATATCGAGAAACTTGTAGGACTGAAAATATCTGTAGAGATTGTCCAAGGTTTTGAGCCAGATCCAAATGCCTCTACAGAACCAATTAAACAAGGCAGAAGCGGATCTCGTTCACGAAATAAAGATCAGTCATCGTCTCGAAATTCCAGATCTAATCGGGAAGGGAAAATTAAAAGTTCAAATTCTAGAGGAAGAAGAAGAAATAGAAATAGGAGAAGGTAATTATTTAGTAAAAGAGCCCTTGAGTTCTTCATTTATTTGCCCGATGTAGTTAAGCAACTCTTCTTTTCCAATACTTTTAGTTGATGAGGTTATGAAGAAATCAGGCATATTCTCCCATTTTTGCAGCATAACTTTTTCATATTGCGAAACATGTCGTTCTATTGCTTTAGGCTTTAGTTTATCTGCCTTCGTGAAAATTATTGAAAAAGGAATTTGATTTTCACCCATCCATTGCATGAATTCAAGGTCAATGGGTTGAGGTTCATGACGTATATCGACCAATACAAAAGCCGAAACCAATTGATGCCGATTAATGAAATAATCCGTAATGAATTTTTGGAACGTCTTTTTGGCAGATTTCGAAACACGAGCATAACCATATCCGGGAAGATCCACTAAATGCCAGTTATCGTTAATGACAAAATGATTAATAAGCTGTGTTTTGCCTGGTCTTCCAGATGTTTTAGCAAGACTCTTTCGGCCTGTCAACATGTTTATCAACGACGATTTCCCAACGTTGCTCCTCCCTATAAAAGCATATTCTGGAATGTTGGTATTAGGGCACTTTGCAACATCCGAATTGCTTATTACGAATTCAGCTGATTTGATTTTCATTTCAGATTGAATTAAATTTTCCTATCCCTAAGCCAAGAATAAAGAACTTGGTTGAACTCGTCAGGATGTTCCATCATGGCAGCGTGTCCGCATTTATCGATCCAGAACAAATCTGAATCAGGAAGTTTATCATTGAATTCTACAGCTACCTCAGGCGGAGTAACAGTATCGTTCTTGCCCCAAATTATACATGTAGGTGTCATCATTTTAGGAAGGTCTTTCCCCATATTATGCCTTATGGCACTTTTCGCGATCGATAAGGTCTTGATGAGTTTATTGCGATCGTTTATTGTTTCAAAAACTTCATCAACTATTTCCTTTGTTGCAATTTTCGGGTCATAGAAAACTGCTTCTGCCTTCTTCTTGATCACCTCGTAGTCACCTCTTCTTGGGTAACTGCTTCCCATTGCGCTTTCATAGAGACCAGAACTCCCGGTAATGACCAAGGCCCTAACTTTTTCAGGAAATAATTTGGTATGCAATAGTCCAATGTGTCCACCTAGTGAATTCCCTAGGACAATTACCTCGTCATAGTTCTTGAATTCAATAAAATCATGAAGGTATTCAGCAAGAGTCTTCACGTTTGTCTTAAGCAATGACATGGAATAAATAGGCAATTCTGGAATGACCACTTTATAGCCTTTGTCACTAAAGAAATCAGTAACTCCATCAAAATTGCTCAGGCCACCCATAAGGCCATGTAAAATAATGATCGGAATGCCCTCGCCTACTTCGATATAGCTGAATTTATCTTCTTTTTTAAGCTCGTGCTTCATGAATTCGTTAGTGAATTTTATCAGTGGCAAATATAATCAATTCAAAACGATAAATCTTAGCTAAAAAACTAGAGTGGAACTTAGAGAAAATGCTATGCATTTTGTCCATGCACAAAAATTTATCAACAAAGTGGTAAAAAGTGGTAAAAAGTGGTAAAAATTTCGATATATTTGAAACTTACACACCCAAAAGTGGCCAGATGTTTTGAATTCATTGATAGGAACATACGAATGTAAAGCGGATACGAAAGGACGTTTGATGCTGCCTGTAGTCTTGAAAAAACAGCTTTCACCAGTTCTGCAAAATGGATTTGTAATCAAACGAGCCGTTTTTCAGCAATGCCTTGAACTTTACCCTATGCCAGAGTGGGAAACTCTCATGCAGAAGGTAAATAAGCTAAATCGTTTCAAGAAGAAGAACAATGATTTCATTAGACGATTTACAGCAGGAGTTAAACTGGTTGAACTTGATGGTTCAGGAAGATTACTTGTACCCAAGGACCTGATTGCCTTTGCCGGTATATCTAAAGACATTGTTGTCTCTGCAGCGGTAAATATTGTTGAGATTTGGGACAAAGACAAGTACGAACAAGCTATTGATGATGCAACAGTTGATTTTGCTGATCTGGTAGAAGAGGTCATGGGACAAGATGATGATAATGGCGTATCATAATCCGGTATTATTAAATGAGTCGGCCGATGGTCTCAACATTAAAAAAGATGGGATTTATGTTGATGCTACGTTTGGTGGTGGTGGCCATAGTAAGGAAATATTAAAAAGACTTGGCCCAAAAGGAAGGTTATATGCCTTTGATCAGGATAAGGACGCTCTTCTAAATACTATAGATGATGAACGCTTCACACTGATTCACGAGAATTTCAGGTACCTCAAAAGATTCCTGAGATTTCACGGTGTTAAAGAGGTTAATGGAATATTGGCAGATTTCGGAGTGTCATCTCATCAATTTGATGTGGCAGAAAGAGGATTTTCAACACGGTTCGAAGCTGATCTGGATATGCGAATGAATCAGGATGATGAGTTATCAGCATTTAATGTTGTTAATGATTATAAGGAAGAAGACCTCAGAAGAGTATTCTATGAATATGGTGAATTGAGATCTGCTCCAGCATTGGCAAGAAGCATTATAGAGAATCGACTTGAGCAACCCATTCAAACCAGCGAAGAGCTAAAAAATGCGATAAGAAGATATTTACCAACTCGAAAGGAGAATAAAATATTAGCACAGGTCTTTCAGGCCATTCGTATAGAAGTGAACCAAGAAATGGATGCGTTAATGGAATTTTTAACACAGATCCCAGAATTATTGGTCCAAGGAGGTCGTTTAAGTGTTATATCCTATCATTCCTTAGAAGACAGGCTGGTCAAGAGATTCATAAAGAATGGCATGTTCGAGGGTGAACCAGAACGGGATATTTTCGGGAATTATGAGGTTCCATTAAAAAAGGTTGGAGGGTTAATAATACCATCAGTACAAGAAATACAACAAAACAGTAGGGCGCGAAGTGCAAAATTAAGAATAGCCGAAAAACTATAGATGAAAAAAGGAATATATAGCATTTTAAAAGGGAAGTTCCTCATTAGTGATGATTCATTCAAGAATTGGAGGGTTATCATCTTCTTTTCGGTTTTAGCCATTATAATGATTGCAAGTTCACATAGTGCAGATAGAAAAGTTCATGAGATCGCGCAACTCAATAATGAAGTAAAAGAATTGAGGTCCAAGTTCGTTGAGGGACGCTCCAAGTTAATGCGATTGAAAATGGAGTCTTCAATACAAAAGAAAATGGCGGTCAAGGGATTGAAACCTTCAGATATTCCGCCGAAAAAGATAATAGTTAGATCACAACAAGATTGAAACCCAATTGGAAACCAAAGAGAACAACATATTGAACCGATTGTATTTTGTAGCAGGATGTATGTTCGTCTTCGCTATTGCAGTAGTGTTCAAGCTTTTCAGTATTCAATTCATTCATGGAGATAAGTATCGCGACCTTGCCGAAAAGCGAACAGTGAAGAATGTCGTGATACCAGCAAATAGAGGCAATGTTTATGCCGCTGATGGTAGTTTATTGGCAACCTCTGTTCCTAAGTACGATATTAGATTTGATGCGGTAACACCATCAAATAAGAATTTCAAGGCCCATATTGCGAGTCTAAGTGATTCGCTCTCGACCTATTTTGGAAAACCTTCAAATCATTATCAAAATCTTTTAGGTAAAGCAAGGGCGAACAAAAATCGTTATTTCCTTTTAGCTAGAAACCTAAGTTATTCAGATTATATACGTTTCCGCTCTTTCCCTTTGTTGAATTTAGGGGCATTTAAAGGAGGATTGATCGTTGAGCAAACTACGAAAAGAGAACATCCAATGGGCGGAATTGCCCAACGGACCATAGGCTATGAGAGATTTGATGAAGATGGAAATGTAACTAGACCGGGAATAGATGGCGCTTTTGGTATAAAATATCTTAGAGGGGAAGATGGGCACAGATTGAAACAGAAAATTGGCAAGGGACAATGGAAACCTGTTGCAGATTTCAATCAAGTTGAACCTAAGGATGGATATGATGTGGTAACTACCATCGATGTGAACATTCAAGACATTGCCCATCATTCGTTACTTGAGCAACTTGAACATTATAAGGCTGAACATGGCTGCGCTGTTGTTATGGATGTTAAGACTGGCGAAGTCAAGGCCATTTCTAACCTAGGAAGAAATAGTGAGGGCAAATACTATGAAAGACTGAACTATGCTGTTGGGGAATCTCATGAACCAGGTTCCACTTTTAAGGTCATGGCATTAATGGCGGCTTTAGAGGACAAAGTTATTGATACCTCATCAGTAATCGATACAAAAAAAGGTGTGAAGAGGTTTTATGGAAGAAACATCTTTGATTCTCATAAAGGAGGCTATGGCAGGATCTCAGCAGCACGAATCCTTGAAGTGTCATCAAATATTGGCATGGCAACAATTATTGATGAGCATTATTCCGGCAAACCTGAGAAATTCTTAGATCGATTGAAAGGTTGGGGTCTGCATAAACCCTTAGGTGTTTCGATCATCGGTGAAGGAAAACCGGAGATTCCAGAGCCAGGTGACAAAAAATGGAGCAGGAATGCACTGCCTTCAATGGCATATGGATATAATTTAAGTCAAACACCTTTACAGACGTTGGCATTTTACAATGCTATTGCAAATAATGGCGAAATGGTTAAACCTCGCTTTTTACGTGAAATAAAGGAATTTGACCAAGAAATAGAGTCTTTCGAAAAAGAGGTCCTCAATAAAAAAATCTGTTCAAGCAAAACCTTGAACGAAATAAGAGCAATCTTAAAGAACACGGTTATTCGTGGAACCGGTGAAAGGCTATATTCCAAGAACTTCTCCATGTCTGGAAAAACAGGTACTGCACAGACCGAATATTGGATGAAGGATTGGGAAGAAAACAAACGATATATCTCCTCTTTTGCGGGCTATTTTCCAGCAGACAATCCCAAATATTCTTGCATCGTGGTCATACATAAACCCAGCACAGAAAAAGGGTATTATGGGGCAGATGTCTCTGGTCCGGTTTTTAAGACCATAGCTCAAAAAATCTATACAGATACACCTATCGTGGAAGAAATCAATTCATTAGAAGTGAAAAACGTTGTTGCTGAAAACGATTTTGAAAAATTCTATAAAACGGCTCAAACCTATAAGACCATTATGCCGAAGGTAGAAGGAATGCCAGCAATGGATGCCTTGGCATTGTTGGAAAACATGCAGGTTGATGTTAAAGTGAGATTAGTAGGTTCAGGAACTGTTAAAAAACAATCCATTAAAAATGGAATCAAACTCAAAAAAGGACAAACAATAATTATCGAAGCCTCTTGATCGCATTAAAAGACATATTGTACAAAGTTACCATCAATCAAGTGATTGGCAGTACAGGCATCTATGTTAGGAATATTGAATTCAATTCAAAGAAAACAGCCATGAATGATGTCTTTGTTGCTATAAAAGGCACCAATGTCGATGGGCATGACTTCATCGAAATGGCCGTTAAACAGGGTGCATTGGCAGTTGTTTGTGAGCGCATGCCTGAAAAAAGAAAAGACAGGGTGACTTATATCCTTACAGACGATACCACCAAGGCCCTTTCGATCATGGCTTCGAATTATTATGGAGTCCCTTCTCAAAACTTGAAGTTAATTGGTGTAACAGGAACAAATGGAAAGACAACTGTTGCAACACTTCTTTATTCGCTATTCAAGAAAGCAGGGTATAAAGTTGGATTGCTTTCCACGGTAAAGATCATGGTTAATGATATTGAATATAAGGCAACACACACTACTCCAGACTCATTGACAATCAACAAATATTTAAGTGAAATGAATGATGAAGGTGTGGAGTATTGTTTTATGGAAGTCAGTTCGCACGGTATTCATCAAAAACGTACCGAAGGTCTTGATTTTGAAGGTGGAATCTTTACTAATCTCACACATGATCACTTGGATTACCATAAAACATTCGCGGAGTATCGAGATGTTAAGAAGCAATTCTTCGATCAATTGCCGGCTAAAGCATTTGCCCTTACCAACATCGATGATAAAAATGGCTCGATAATGCTTCAAAACACAAAAGCCAAGAAATTCACTTATGCATTAAAGACCTATGCAGATTATAAGGCCCAAATTCTTGAGAACCAGTTCAGCGGATTATTGCTTAAAATCGATGATAACGAAGTATGGACCAAGTTAATAGGCAATTTCAATGCCTATAATGTCTTGGCCATTTATGCAACTGCAGACCTATTAGGTCTTGAAAAGGTTGAAATACTAAGGCTTATAAGTGAGTTGGACAGTGTTAGTGGTCGTTTTCAATACATGGTTTCAGACGATAATGTTACGGCAATTGTAGACTATGCCCATACCCCTGATGCCTTAAAAAGTGTCTTGGAGACCATTAATAACATTCGTACAAAAAACGAACAACTTCTTACTGTTGTCGGTTGCGGTGGTGATAGGGATAAGACCAAACGACCAAAAATGGCTCACATTGCTTCTGCCTTAAGTACCAAAGCAATATTCACGAGTGATAATCCCAGGTCTGAGATTCCTGAAGCTATCATATCTGACATGGAAAAAGGAGTGGAGCCTATTAATTACAAGAAGACCCTATCCATTGTTGATCGGAGGCAAGCAATAAAAACTGCCTGTCAATTGGCTCAGCCTGGAGATATAATATTAATAGCAGGGAAAGGTCATGAAACTTATCAAGAGGTGAATGGAAAACGATTGGATTTTGATGATTTCAGGATCGTAGAGGAATATTTAAAACAGTTACAAGGATAATTTATGTTATACTATTTGTTTGAATATCTTGAAAAGCAATACCAGTTCCCTGGGGCTAGTGTATTTCAATTCATTACGTTCCGTGCTGCCTTGGCCATTATACTTTCCCTACTTTTTTCAACAATCTTTGGTAAGAAGATCATCAATTATTTACAGAGGCAGCAGGTCGGGGAGTCTGTAAGGGACCTTGGGCTAGAAGGTCAGGTAGAGAAAGCGGGAACACCGACCATGGGTGGCATCATCATTATACTAGCGACATTGATTCCCGTTATTTTACTTGCGAAGCTGGATAATATATATGTGATTATGCTAATTGTAACTACGCTCTGGATGGGCCTAGTGGGCTTTACAGATGATTATATCAAAGTATTCAAGAACGATAAAGGTGGTTTAAGCGGGAAGTTCAAGGTAATGGGCCAAGTTGGACTGGGAGTTTTTGTAGGTGCCATAATGTATTTCCATCCAGGAATAACAATTAAAGAAGAAATCCCTCAGGACCAACAGATAACAGTTAGTATTACGGAAAGCTCCAAAGCCGATTTCAAGCCTGAAGAAAAGTCAACTAAAACAACGATTCCATTTGTAAAGAACAATGAGTTTGACTATACAGACCTGGTTTCATGGATTAGCCCTGAAGCATCCAAATACGCATGGTTGGTCTTCATTCCTATTGTGATATTCATCGTCACAGCAGTATCAAATGGCGCAAATCTTACTGATGGTATTGATGGCTTAGCTGCAGGAACTTCTGCAATAATAGTATTCACTTTGGCAATTTTTGCCTGGGTTTCGGGTAACATTGTCTTTTCGGAGTATCTCAATATCATGTTCATACCAAGGTTAGGGGAAATGGTGGTCTTCATTGCTGCATTTGTCGGTGCCTTGATTGGATTTTTGTGGTACAATACCTATCCGGCCCAAGTATTCATGGGAGATACCGGAAGTTTGACCATTGGAGGAGTGATTGCAGTGATTGCCATTGCTATACGAAAGGAATTACTCATTCCATTGCTATGCGGAATTTTCTTTGCTGAAACCCTGTCGGTTATGTTGCAGGTTAGCTGGTTCAAGTATACAAGGAAGAAATTCGGAGAAGGAAGACGCATTTTCAAGATGTCTCCCCTACATCATCATTATCAAAAGGGAGGATATCATGAAAGCAAGATAGTAACGCGATTTTGGATTGTTGGCATTTTGTTAGCTCTCTTGACGATAGTGACATTAAAGTTGAGATAAATGAAACGGCTGGTGATTTTGGGAGGCGGAGAAAGTGGCGTAGGGACAGCACTGCTAGGAAAGGAAAAAGGATTTGAAGTTTTTGTTTCTGATAAAGGAATAATACAGGAAAAGTACAAGGACGTTCTTTTACATAATGAGATTGAATGGGAAGAAGGAGGGCACTCGGAAGAAAGAATCCATGATGCCGATTTGGTTATGAAAAGCCCAGGCATTCCCGACAAAGTGTCTTTGGTATTGGAACTAAAGGCACAAGGGATTCAAGTTATATCTGAAATTGAGTTTGCTGCAAAGTACACTGATGCAACTATTGTTGGAATAACAGGTAGTAACGGTAAAACAACAACAGCCACCTTGACACATCATATTCTTAAAGAAGAATTGGATGTCGGTCTTGCCGGAAACATAGGAGTCAGTTTTGCCAAGCAAGTAAAGGAGAAAGATCATGAAAACTATGTACTGGAGATCAGCAGTTTCCAGTTAGATGGAATAATTGATTTCAATCCAAAAATTGCGGTTATAACCAATATTACTCCTGATCATTTGGATAGATATGATTATGAATTCAAGAATTACATCAATTCAAAATTCAGGATCATAATTAACCAAACCAAGGAAGATTACTTCATATACGATGCTGATGATGAGGTTATTACGACATGGTTAAAAGAGAATCCCGTTCAATCAACAAAATTGCCATTTTCATTGAAATCAACAATTGAGAATGGAGCTTATTACAAGAACAACAAAATCTATATAACGCTTAATAAAAAACAAATAATTATGCCAACAGCAAGTTTAAGACTAGAAGGAAACCACAACATCAAGAATGCCATGGCTGCGGCTA
>JABDMQ010000213.1 GCA_013001365.1 Flavobacteriaceae bacterium | reverse complement strand
TTTTAAAATACTAAATCTCTTCGGCGTCTCGCAAGCCTTGCACATATTGTGCCTTTTGTATTTGGGCTCTTCGGACTACTGAAGGTTTTGTGAACTGCTTACGAGCTCGCAATTGACGCATTGTACCTGTTCTATCGAACTTACGCTTAAAACGCTTTAGCGCTCTATCTATATTTTCTCCTTCTTTAATCGGTATTATTAACATTGCGTTGTAACCTCCTCTCTTTTAGATTGCCGTTATTTACTATAACGGGCTGCAAATATAAGGCAATCTTTTATATTCCAAACAATTTAAAGGGAATTTTAGGTAGCTGGTTTATATTCTTTTTTATCGATTACGATCTTCGCCACGATCTCACGGAGAATCTCCGATGTTCCTCCACCAATCGGTCCTAATCTACTATCCCTAAATAATCGTGCCATTGGGTATTCTTCCATGTAACCATAACCTCCCAGAAATTGCAAACAATCAGAGATCACCTCATCGGCCATCTTCGTAGATTTCAATTTGGAGATCGTTGCTTCTTTTACAGCATACTCACCTTCATTGAGCCTTTTGGCAACGGAATAATTATACTCTTTATTGATTTCCATATCTGCATATAATTCTGCAAAACGATGGCGTAATGCTTGATAGCTATCAATGGTCTTGCCAAAGGTTTTTCTTTCAGACATATACTGTAAAGCATACTCCAAAGCATATTCGGCTCGCGCATGAGCATTAACAGCCATTACCAAACGCTCCAAGGCAAAATGTTGCATGATATAAGGGAAGCCCATGCCCTCTTCTCCCATTAAATTGCTTAATGGGACCTTGACATTATCAAATGCGATTTCTCCTGTATCTGATGCTCTCCATCCAAGTTTATCCAATTTAGTAACCGAAACACCTGGAGCATCACTATCTACAATGAAAATACTTATGCCCTTGTTTCCTAATTCAGGATTCGTCTTGGCGGCAACAACCATGTAATCACCATAATAACCATTGGTGATAAAAGTCTTCGAGCCATTGAGTATATAATTATCTCCTTTCTTGACGGCTGTACTTCTCATACCTGAAACATCACTTCCTCCAAATGGTTCTGTAACACACAGACAACCTATTTTCTCTCCTTTGATACTTGGCGTTAGATACTTTTGTTTGATAGCATGATCGCCTTCTTTATTAACATGGGTCATTGCCAAATAGGCATGGGCCCACATTGCAGCAGCAAATCCTCCAGAGTTGATTTTCTGTAGTTCTTCCAAGAATATAACAGTGTAAAAAAGATCGAGGTCAAGGCCACCATATTCTTCTGGATAATTGATTCCGAAGTAACCCATCTCCCCCATTTTCTCCCATATGAATCTTTCAATATGACCAGTTTCTTCCCACTTTTCTATATGAGGAACGACTTCTTTATTTAGGAAGTCCCTAAAACTTTTCCTGAAAAACTCGTGCTCTTCCGTAAAATACATAAATGTAAATAATTTAAAGGCCTATAAGGTGGTCGGGTGTTTTAATCGAGGATCAAATATAATCTAATTATCTCAATTTTGTTGCTAGGGAAATCTTTAACTTTTGTTAATTCATCAATAGACTTGAATCCATTCCTTAAGGTTCTTTGGTCAACGATCTCGTAAGCAAGATCATAATCAATATGCTGGACAGTAACCAACTCTTCTATAGATGCCTTATTTAATATCAATTTTTGGATTTGTCTTGGTGTCTTGACGGTAAATTGGTCTCTAGTCCTTTCGACCACTTCAGGAGTGAGTCCGTAAACATCGTTTAATTGAATGTCTGAAATAAACCCTCCAACGAATTTATTACGGTATTTAATAATTCTTTCTGACAGTGTTTTTCCAATACCATTTACCTTTTGTAATTGGTCTGCAGTGGCCTTGTTCAAGTCCGTTTTTTGAGCGTAGGTAAGTTTCCTGTCTTTGTTGAATGTAAAAGTCGTGGAACGAGGCTTTGGGTTGGTTACCCATTCTGGGAATTTAAAGAAGGGTGAAATGATTGCTAACAGTGAATCAGAAACTTTAGTGACCTGTTGGAAGTCTTTGGCAGAATTAACCCATTTATTTTTCCCTCTGTAAGCATGAAGCCTGTCTATTTCTTCGATTGACATCCCCAAAGTGTAACCTTTATGATCTGTGATATAATTAGGATTGAATGGAAAAACCTTAGGCTTGTTTTTTTCAATCTCAACAGCTCTGAGTGAATCAACTTCTTGCTGAAATTCTTCAAGTTGGGCTATATTGATTGAAGCTTTTTCAGTTGAGAAATCAATAAAGAAATATATTCCTTGTAAAATTATAACTAAGAGAATCAGAAAGAAAACCCCTCTTTGTTGACTTTTACTTGACTTAAAGAGGGGTTTCATTATTCAATAAATATAAATTTATGACTTAACGCTCTTTATAGCCGCCATGTACTTCTTAAGCTCTTCTTTCACTTTTGGTGCCAGTATCACAATTCCAACCATATTAGGTACCATCATGGCAAAAATCATTGCATCTGAAAATCCAATTACTGACCCTAAACTTGCTGCTGCTCCAACTATAACAAAAAGACAGAATATCGTTTTATAGATATATTCCATTTTCTTGGTTCTTCCAAAAAGAAAAGCCCATCCTTGGTAGCCATAGTAGGACCAAGAAATCATAGTTGAAAAAGCGAATAGTACCACCGCCAAAGTCAATACATAAGGAAACCAAGAAATAACTGATTCAAATGCTCCAGAGGTCAAAAGTATAGCTTGAGCATCATTAAGTGTCGCATTCTCTGCTGTAACGTTGCCTGTAATTATCAATACCAAAGCTGTCATTGTACAAACAACGACCGTATCAATAAATGGTTCAAGCAATGCTACCATTCCTTCACTGGCTGCATATTTTGTCTTCACTGCAGAGTGCGCTATTGAAGCCGACCCTACACCAGCTTCATTCGAAAAAGCAGCTCTTCTAAATCCTTGTACCAATACACCCACAGCACCTCCTATAACACCTTCAGGACTAAATGCACCGTTAATGATCTGCATAAAAGCATCGCCAATCATATCATATTTTGCTATCAAAACGAATAACGCAGCACCTACATAAATCACTACCATGAAAGGAACAATTTTATCGGTTACCTTTGCGATGGATTTAATTCCTCCAATTATTACAATACCAACCAAGATAGCCATGACCAAACCAAATACCCAACGATAGCCGTAAATAAAAGATTGTTCACCACCCGTCATATGTTCGAACAATTGAGCAGCTTGATTGATCTGAAACATGTTTCCTCCACCAAAAGAACCACCAATTACAAATATGGCAAACAACACAGCAAGTACTTTTCCAAGTTTGCCAAGTCCTTTAGATTTAAGACCCTTGGTTAAATAATACATTGGTCCTCCAAATACAGTACCATCCTCATTTATGTCTCTATATTTAACCCCAAGCGTGCACTCAACAAACTTCGAGGCCATGCCGAGCAGACCAGCTACTATCATCCAAAATGTAGCACCGGCGCCACCAATAGAAACGGCAATTGCCACTCCCGCAATATTCCCTAAACCAACCGTTGCTGATAACGCAGCTGTAAGTGCTTGAAAATGGGATACTTCTCCTTCATGATCTTCTACCGCTATGGTTTCTCTTATATCTCCTCCTGGAGTTGAATCCCCAGCCGCTGTTAGCGATCCATGAGAATCGATATCATCATACTTACCTCGAACAATGTTTATTGAGGTCCAAAAACCCCTGAAATTGATGAAATTGAAATAAAAAGTGAAATAGGTCGCTCCTAAAATAAGAGGGAATAATACCCAATATATTTGAACATCTTCGCTAAAAGGTATCTGGTAAAATATAAAATTCACAAACCAACCTGTAGCATCACCAAATGCTTGATCAATTTTTTGATCAAGGCCCATTTCTTGGGCTTCTTGAGCAAATGAAAGTACAGGTAAAATCAATGTGAGAATCGAAAGAAGAAATCTCTTCATAATATAATAGTTAGTTAGTTATCTTATTAAATCAACATAAAGTGGCAAGCAAGATGCTAAAAATAATCGAGTTTTTAAAGATTTGCTTGTTAAAAAGGAATCGCTATTCCTATAGATTGTAAGTCGAATTCAAGTTTTGAATTTGCTCAGGACGACCCAAGACAATGATCTTGGATTCCGGTACCAACACTACATCTGCACCTGGATTGACCAAATATTCCCCATTTGGTCCTTTAAAACCGATAACAGTACAACCAGTTTTTTGCCTTAGGTCCAGTTCACGTATCGATTTGCTTTCCTGTGCATTGTAAAGCTTATCCACTGGAACTTCCTCAATGTTTATATTCTTTTTTCCAACTATGCCCAAATTATCAATGAATTCTACAAGGTCGGGCACAACCACTAAAGAAGCCATATGATCGCCACCTATCTTATCAGGAAGAATAACATTGTTCGCTCCTGCAAGTTTAAGCTTTTGATATGAGGTTTCTTCACTTGCCCTACTAATGATCTTTAGATCTTTGTTAAGCTGTCTAGCTGAAAGCACAGCAAAAAGATTGTCTGCATCACTAGGTAAGGCAGAAATCATTATATCGGCACGTTCTATGCCTGCTTGTATTAATACTTCATCTTCATTGGCATTGCCGATGATCATCGGTAATAAAGGGCTTTTATATCTATCTGCGACTTCCTTGTCCATTTCAACAACTACGAATTTTTTATCATGAGCCAACAACTTCTTAACAGCTTGCTTTCCATTTCTACCATATCCACAAACTATTATGTGGTCATTTAATTTATCGATTTCCTTTTGCATCTTTTTCTGTTTAAGTTCATCTAAATCATTTTTGCTTAGTATATATTCTGTAATGATCTTTATTGCATAACCCACAATTATCACACTTGTTAAAATAAGGAAAACGGTAAAAATCTTAGCTTCGGGTTCGAGTGGTACTACTTCGCCATAACCAACAGTCGTTATTGTAATTACCGTCATATATACTGCATCGACCCATGATATATTAAGCATGAGCTTATAACCAATAACTCCAATAACCAATAATAACGACAGAAGCCAAACAGCTGTATAAATTCTTGATCGAAATAACCTAATAAGTGGATTCATGCATTACAAATCAAATACGGAAGATCTTTTTGTGTAAACCATATCTTTTATACGGATCCAAAAGGCGAGGAATAAATAAAGGGCAAAACCAAAACCTACTGTTACGAATGTTAGATATATGAACGAAATCCTGACATCACGAGCCTTCATCCCAAAACGATCGGCAATTCGTTGGCAAACATAATAACCGTGTTTCTGAAAATAAAGAAGTAGCTTATAGAAAATGT
>JABDMQ010000140.1 GCA_013001365.1 Flavobacteriaceae bacterium | reverse complement strand
ATATAGCTCTTGTCCTTTTCTGGAATTTGCTCCCTGTAGATCTTATAATTAAAGCCCATACCGATCAAAATGAACTTTGCCCAAAAACGAGCCAGCCGGAAGAAAAATGGATACCACTGTTCTCGTGAAATTGATATAACAAGAACAGGAAACAAGACAATGATCGGCAAGGCAACCAATATATAGAACCAAATACGATATAGTGTCCAGAAAATGTACTTGAGTACTATCATGCGTCTCAAAACTAAGTAAAAAAAATTACCTTTGCGCATTAGAAATAATTAAAGAGATCCCTGCCTTCGCAGGTTATGTTATGGCACGAATACTCACAGGAATACAAAGTACAGGCACACCTCATCTAGGCAATATCCTCGGTGCTATTTTACCGGCAATTAAAATGTCGAGCAATTCTGATAATGAATCCTTTCTTTTTATTGCAGACATGCATTCCTTGACGCAGATAAAGGATACAGAAACATTACACCAAAATACTTACTCTACTGCTGCTGCTTGGTTGGCATGTGGCCTTGATATCGATAAGACCGTTTTCTACAGGCAAAGCGATGTGCCACAAGTAACTGAACTATCTTGGTATTTAAGTTGTTTCTTTCCTTACCAGCGTTTGACCTTAGCACATAGTTTCAAGGACAAGGCCGATCGTCTTGAAGATGTGAATGCTGGCCTATTTACCTACCCAATGCTCATGGCAGCAGACATTTTGCTTTATGATGCTCATATTATACCCGTTGGGAAAGACCAACTACAACATATCGAAATGACTCGAGATGTGGCCTCCCGTTTTCATGCCCAGATGGGAGAGACTTTTGTCATCCCTGAAGCTGATGTGCAGAAAGACACCATGCTCATCCCAGGTACTGATGGCGAAAAAATGAGCAAGAGCAAGAATAACACGATCGATATTTTCTTGCCAGAGAAAAAATTACGAAAGCAGATCATGTCCATCCAAACGGACAGCACACCATTGGAAGACCCAAAGGACTGGAGCACCTGTAACTGTTTTGCTATCTATAACCTTTTAGCATCAGCTGAAGATGTGGCAACCATGAAGGCCAATTACGAAAAAGGCGGTTATGGCTATGGCCATGCGAAACAAGCCGTTTTTGAGCTTATTCTTGAAAAATTCTCTGAAGAACGCACACGTTACGACCATTTTATGGTCAACCTCAGCGAAGTGGATGATGCCTTAGCGGTTGGCGCCAGCAAAGCTAAGATTGTTGCTGATGATGTTTTAGGAAGGGTCAGGAAGAAAGTTGGGTACTAGATTACTTCAAACTGCTTCCCAGGCAATGGTCTGATAACCCCTTTAAGTTCCATGTTCAATAAGATGGTAGCAACTCGAAACGTTGGCATCTGGCATCGTAATGCAATGATGTCCAATTGTTCCTTGCCAACATCCTTAAGGAAATTATAAATGGCTTTTTCATCTGTGTCCAACTCCACGAACAGTTTCTTCTGCACTGGCTTGGCCTCCGTTTCTAGTTGCCAGTTCAAGATATAAGGCACGTCTTCCGGTCGGGACAACAAGTGTGCCTTTTGGTGCTTGATCAAATTATTGCATCCTTGACTTTGCGAATCCGTGGTTCGACCGGGTACCGCAAACACTTCACGGTTATAAGAGCTCGCAATATCTGCAGTCACTAGGCTTCCCCCTTTTTCTGCTGACTCGATCACAATGGTCGCTTCACTTAATCCAGCAATGATACGATTCCGTTTTAGGAAATTATTTCGGTCAAAGGTATCGGTACTCCAAAAATCGGTGAAGAATCCGCCGTGCTTCTCGACCTCAGCTACGTATTTCTTATGCACCTTCGGATAGATCTGGTCAAGGCCATGAGCCAAACAGCCTATGGTCTGTAGATTGTTTTTCATCGCGGCCTTCTGTGCTGTGATGTCGGTACCATAAGCAAATCCGGATACGACAATCGGGTTGAAAGGAGACAAGGCTTCCACTAGTTTTTCGCAGACTGCAATACCATGAGTGGTGATCTTACGTGCTCCAACTATACTGATAATACGATGCTCTTTAAGATTGATGTTACCAGCTTGAAATAGGAGTATTGGCCCATCGATGCAATGCTTCAAGCGTTCTGGGTAATTGTCTTCAGTAAAGAAATGAGAAACAATGCCATTGTCCTTAATGAACTCGAGTTCTGCTTCTGCCTCGGTCATATGCCTGTTATCAAACAAGTCACTCAAGACGATACTGCCAATGCCATCGATCTTCATGAGATTCTGTTTTTTCTCTTTGAAGACAGCTTCTATAGAACCACAATGCGCAATGAGTTTCTTGGCAGTGACATCTCCTATTTTAGAGACATTCTGCAAGGCAAGGGCAAATAAGAGATCGTGATCGGTCACCTAGGAGTTTAAACTTAAAGACTGCAAAATAAAGAAATTTCGGAGTGTTGATA
>JABDMQ010000111.1 GCA_013001365.1 Flavobacteriaceae bacterium | reverse complement strand
CTACGAAATTCAAAACCCAACAAGAAAAAGAAATTCAAATATCTCATAGATGGTTGGGGAGCCGATCTGCAAAGCGAACATGAACGTTTCTTGGTAGAAAAACATTTTAAATGCCCTGTGATCCTATTTGACTATCCAGCCAATATCAAGGCATTTTACATGCGATTGAACGAAGACGGCAAAACGGTTCGGGCTATGGACATCTTGTTTCCAGGAATTGGGGAAATTGTTGGTGGCTCTCAAAGAGAAGAACGATTGGAAGTATTGAAAGAAAAAATGGCAGCATTGGATATCGATGAGAATGAATTATGGTGGTACCTCGACTTGCGACGTTTCGGAACGGCAGTACATAGTGGTTTTGGACTAGGTTTTGAACGATTGGTCATGTTTGTTACCGGAATGAGCAATATACGTGATGTTATACCGTTTCCTAGATCACCTCAAAACGCAGAATTCTAGTAAATATGAGCCATTTCATAATTAACTTTTCTTGCGATCTTTAATGAATTGTTTTGTTTAAATTTATAAAAACACATAGCTACAATGCTTAAGCAGTATTTACAGTTCAAGTTATCGCAAAAACTATCACCTCAACAGATCCAGTTGATGAAGTTGATACAATTGCCTACGCAGGCCTTTGAACAACGTATAAAACAGGAACTAGAGGAAAACCCTGCATTGGAAAGCGGTAAGGAATCTTCAGATGACCTGGATGACAACTTCGATAATACCAATGACACGCTTGATGACAACGACAGCATTGAGGCTGAGGACATTAATGTGGATGATTATCTAAGTGATGACGAAGTCCCTGATTATCGAACTCAAACCAGTAATTATAGTGCAGACGATGATGAAAAAAGCATCCCATATGCATCAGGAACATCATTCACGCAACATCTAAAAAACCAATTGAATACATTTAGATTGGACGAGGATGCACGGCAGATTGCCAATTTCCTTGTTGGAAGTGTCGACGAGAGTGGTTATATAAGGCGAACCCTCAGTGATATAATGGACGATCTGGCATTTACCCAAAACGTGTACACAACTGAAGAAAAGATAGAGCAAGTATTGATGAAGGTCCACCAATTGGATCCAGCTGGAGTTGGAGCTAGGAACCTGCAAGAATGCCTTGCAATACAGCTACAAAGGAAACCACAAAATCCAGATGTTGAATTGGCACTGGAAATCATTGAAAAGGCATTCGATCATTTTACTAAGAAGCATTACAAGAAACTTACCCAGAAATTCGACATTACAGAAATGCAGTTGAAGGATGCGATAGAGGAAATAGAAAAGTTGAATCCAAAACCCGGAGGATCCTACGCTGGAAATTCTAGACTAGTTGAGCACGTCGTACCTGACTTTGCCATAAAGATCGTTGATGGTGAACTTGAACTGACCTTGAATGGTCGAAATGCTCCAGAAATGCACGTCTCTAGAGAATACAATAATATGCTTAAAGGCTATAAGGAAGCCAAGGATAAATCGAAATCTCAGAAAGATGCCGTTCAATTCATCAAGCAAAAACTAGATGCCGCGAAATGGTTCATTGAAGCTATCAAGCAACGTCAGCAAACGCTTTTTGTTACAATGAGTGCCATCATGCATTACCAAAAAGACTATTTCTTGACAGGAGATGAACGCAAACTTCGCCCGATGATTCTTAAGGATATTGCCGACGAAATCGATATGGACGTATCGACCGTTTCTCGAGTGGCGAATAGCAAATACGTTGATACCCCTTATGGTACTAAATTGATCAAGGAGTTCTTCAGCGAATCTATGACCAACGTAGCTGGTGAAGAAGTATCAACCCGAGAGATCAAGAAAATACTTGAAACGGTCATAGAAGAAGAGGACAAGAAAAAGCCTCTTACTGATGAAAAACTTGCTAAGATCCTTAAGGAAAAGGGTTATCCCATAGCAAGAAGAACCGTCGCTAAGTATAGGGAACAATTAGACCTGCCTGTCGCACGACTTCGTAAGAAAATATAATGCATAACATCTTAAGGAGCATATCGTATATTTTTCATCCATTACTTATGCCCTTATTAGGCGTAATCTTTTATTTCTCAAAAACACCGCGATATCTACCTCTACCTATCATTAAGGCCAAACTCATTTCTATTTTCATTTTGACCATAGTACTGCCAGTACTTCTTTTTTATTTACTCAAGTCATTGAAGAAAGTGGGCTCCATATACTTGGTAAGTACCAAGGAACGGATAATTCCGTTGGTTTTGAATAGCATTATAATCATTCTTGTTTTACAAAGAATATTACCTCAAAACGAGATCATTGAATTATATTATTTTTTCGTTGGCATATTACTATCTACCATTGCATGCCTGATTCTTGCAATACTGAAGTTCAAGGCAAGTATTCACATGATCGCGGTAGGTGGAATTTTCATGTTCTTCATTGCCTTGAGCATTCATTTTAGTATTAACATAAATGGCACCATTGCTATGTTGTTCATTTTAACTGGCGCCATAGCAACTTCGAGGCTTTACCTTAAAGCACATGATAATATTGAATTGGTCATTGGGTTTTTCATTGGCCTAGTACCCCAATTGACCATGTTGAACTATTGGCTACAATAGATAAAAAATCAACCCGATCTTTACTGATTTCAGGTCAATATGCTGGTTATTCAATTGGGCCTTATTGTTGAAGATGGAATTGAGGCCATAATATAAATGGACATTCCAAGTATTGTAGCCAAAACTTGTGGTAAGACCGTAATGAAAATCGTTAAAATGGTCTATATCACTGTATTGCTGATTATTAGGAGATCCAATATACTTTGTAGTATGAGTGATAAGATATCCGACCTTGAAGCCTGTATATATCCTCCAGAACTTGTAATCGGAGACGGAAGAACTACGCCATCGGAATTCAAACGGTACTTCCAGCAAATGAAGTGCAAACTTGTTTCTGGTATAATCATTACCGCCAGTAAGAACCTGATAAGTGACATTTTTCATATCATCCTTCCCGATTTGAAGGTTCTGATTATAAGAACTACCTGAGTATCCCAAACCAATTCCCAATGCTAGGTCTCGCTTTTTATTTATCGGAATATCTCTAATGAATCCAACATGAAAGCCACTTGAGAAGCCGCTTTGCGATACACCACTTGGTTTTTGGGTCAAAAGATTGTATGTAATACTTGCGTAGAACTGGTCTTCTCGATAAAGGGAATCTATTTCGACAAACGTACTGTCT
>JABDMQ010000079.1 GCA_013001365.1 Flavobacteriaceae bacterium | reverse complement strand
ACTGAACAATATTCTTGTTTTTGTGAATAATGACAAGCTTTTCGTAAAAGGCGTGGAAGACCAAGTAAAAGCACTTTCTATCACTAATATGTTAGGACAAAACGTGAAACGATACAACGATGTTTCTTATAACGTCCTAAAGAATGGTATTGACATAAGTGGCCTTAGTACTGGAATGTATGTTGTAAGTCTACAAACTACTAATAAACTACAACATACCCAGAAAGTGGTCAAAGGATAATGATAATCCGATAACATTCGGTCTATTTTTGCTGTTTTTTAATCGGTAAAAATAACCATTCATCGAGTGTATTTCATCGAAAATCACCTCGATTTCTTTAAAATACATAGAGAAATCAATATGTTTGCATCATTGTCCCTATAACTCAAGCCTACAATGAAGCTGAAACTACTTTTCAGTTGTTTTATACTGTTCTTTTTATGTGCCTTGAGCTCGTTTTCCCAAACGACGCTTTCAGCCGGTGATATTGCCATTACTGGTTTCACCACCGATAACCCGGATCAATTCACATTCGTATTATTGGTGGATGTGGAGTCTGGCACTCAAGTGAATTTCACTGACCGTGGTTGGGACAGTGTTGCAGGAGCCTTTAGGTCTGGTGAAGGAACATTGACATGGACAGCCACTTCCAATTTAAGTGCAGGCACCAATATCTATGTTCAAGACCTCGATAATCCCTTTACCGCAGATGTTGGGACCATCACTGATGATGGAAGCTTTCAGTTGTCCGGATCTGGTGACCAGATTCTTGTTTATCAAGGCACGGACTTGAGTCCAACGTTCTTGAATGCCATTCATACAGATGGTGATGACGGCGGTTGGTCTAATGCCACTGGGACAAGTAGCACAGCTCTTCCTCCTGGTCTAACAGACGGTGTGGATGCCATATATTTTGGAGAGATCGATAACGGGTCATTCATGTGTACTGGCAATCCCATTAATGGTTCCCCGAGTTATGTACTTTCCGAAATTGTTGATGTATCCAATTGGGAGCTTGAGAATTCCTTATTGAGTACTACGCCCCTTGGTGGAGGATGTACTTACAGTATAATGGATCCTTGCACGGATATTTCTGGCACTGATTCAGATGGAGATGGCATTAACGATGCCTGCGACGAAGATGAAGACAACGATGGTATCCCAGATTATTTGGATGGATGTTCAACGATCGATATTGCAAATACAATAGCCATCGGTATTCCTATAACAGATGGTTCATCTTATTCCCTTGAAGAAACAACCATTACCTATAACACCACGAATCCCAATACCAATTATGGCTATGTAGCCGGAAATCAAGGTAATGCGATTCGGTTCCAAGGATCTACCATAAACGAAGAGCTAGAACTTGGTTTTTCTGTGCCTATTCAAAATGTGAATTTCAAATTAACCGATTTTGATCAGGGAGAACAGGTGACAGTAAACGCATATGACGACCTGAACAATCTAATAAACCTGACTTCCAACAATGTACCTCTTAAAGGATCATTAGTTGACAGGACCGGTAACTTTTTCGAAAACAATGACTCAGCCCCTGAAAGCGATGGCGATGATGAAGCCGATGACATTAAAGGCGGGGTTCATTTCTATTTCCCAGGTGCCATTAGCCGAATCGTCTTTATTTACAACACCGGTGGTGGGCAATCCATTCGGTTTACGGAACTCAATTATTGCCTCAAGGATTCAGATGGAGATTCAATCTTGGATTTTAGGGACATCGATTCCGATAATGACGGAATTCCTGACTTGGTAGAAGCTGGTGGTGTTGATCTTGATGGCGATGGCTATATAGAGAATCCAGCCGATAATAACGGCAATGGAATCCCAGATATTTATGATTTCAGGTGTACCAATTCGCCCTCCGCAAATGGCTGGGCAACTTCCGTACATAATTCTGTGAATACAAGTAATGCCAATGATGCCTTAGGGAACGGAACTTTCAGTTATGCTGATATTGGTGTTGGCGGATCATTGGAACTTCAATTTTCCGATATCATTCCTGCCGGGAATAATGTTATTATAAGACATGTGAGACAATCGGGAAGCGGCCAATTACCCTTTATGGTCGAACGTTCTTCAGATGGAATAACCTACTCTAATGATGAATCCTTTCTTACGAGTTTCAACGGGTCATATGAGGTCCTGAGCTATGTACTAATTGGTGGTAACACCAGTTATGTCAAGATCACGAATCTCAGCTCCGAAACCTTGGGTATCGATTATGCAAAATATAGTTATGGCTTGAATGCCGATTGCAGCGGAATAAATGGAGTTCTAATAACGAATCTGGACAATGATAACGACGGCATTGCTAATTCCAGGGACCTGGATAGCGATAACGATGGCATATTTGATGTGATCGAGGCTAACCTTCCTGATACAGATAACAATGGGTTGGCAGACAATTTCGCAGATTTAGATTCTGATGGCTTCAATGATAATTACGATGGCGATGTTGGTAATGATGGCGTGGCAGAGAATATGACATCTGCAGCTATTATCACTGGAAATGATACAGATGCTGATGGCATTCCCAATACCTATCCAAATGTCAATCAGGATAGTAATGGGTACCCAAATCCATTTGATATCGATGCCGACGACGATGGCATTCCCGACAATATTGAAGCACAACCTACTCTAGGTTATATTGTTCCTGCAGGAGCCTTTAACTTCAATGGTCTCGATACAGCCTATTTAAGTGGTATATACCCAGAAGACACAGATGTAGATGGTATACCAGACTACCTGGATTCGGACTCAGATAGTGATGGCACTCCAGATATTCAAGAGAATGGCGATGTTAATGCAATTAGCAATATAGATATAGATTCTGATGGTCTGGATGATGCCCTCGATAGCAATACGTCATCATTTGATGTGAATGATGAAATCAGTTCTGGAAATTCAGCGGAAATGACCGCTACTTTTGGTGATGCTGATGGCGACTTACTAACTGGAGGAGACTTGGATTATCGGGATCTTTTCGACATTAATCCTCTCGCTGTCGCGGCATTGGATTTTGACGGGATAGACGATTACGCGGAAATAACGAATTCTCCGATTGATGGTTATACGGATTTCACTATATCAGCATGGATCAAATATGAAGGGCCGGCAATTAGTTCTGGACAGCGTGTTTTTGTTATGGGACAAAAAGGGGTCTTTGAAATTACACTGAGCGATTGGAGTTCCGATGCCAGTTTTGAATCAATTTCAAGCAAATTTTTTACTGGACCAATTGGAGGACTTTCATCAGGCTGGGCATTTAAGACAGACAGTTGGGTCAATATCACGGTAACTGCCAGTTTTGATGGTAGCAATACTACTTTTAGAATCTATAAAAACGGATTTGCCGGAGGTGTTGGTACCATTCCTGGCGCTGTTAATTCAACAACTAATCCATTTAGATTAGGAATTGTAAATGGAACCACAACTCATCTGAATTTCGAAGGTTGGATAGACGAAGTACGCTTTTTCGATTCATATTTAACAGAAGACCAGGTTAGACGTATGATCTACCAGGAAATCGAGAACATTGGTGGTAACGTCACTGGAAAAACCGTACCTCAAGCCATAAAGGACGATCCGACCGATACTGTTTTATCATGGTCATTATTAAATTCGTATTATGATATGAGTGATATACAAGCCAACAAGGTTCCTGATGTTTCAGGTAATAATAAGTCCTTAAGATTGGCGAACATGACAACCTTACAACAACAGACTGCACCGATGCCATTTGAGACAATTCAAGATGGAGATTGGGCAACTGAAGCCACATGGGAGCATGGCGATGTTTGGGATATAGAAGACCTTGAAGCGGCTGCTGTAGTCCCTTCACAATCAACAGAGCCTTGGAGTATTGTGCATATTCATCAC
>JABDMQ010000056.1 GCA_013001365.1 Flavobacteriaceae bacterium | reverse complement strand
TTGCGAACGGTCGCAGCACCACCCGAATCAAAAGTCAATTGACCCTCAACTGCTCCAGTATTCAAATCGATTTTAGTAATAATGGCTTGCCCCAAACTATCAAAATGGTAGGTAAGAATCTTATCATCGACAATAAGTCTGGTAAGTAGTTGGAATTGATCTGCAATGCCAATGGAAGTCTTAGAACATAAGTCAAGATCCTTATTGAAAATCCTTAGATTGAGCATTCTATTGCCAGTACTTATAAGCTCCGCAGTGAATACAGTAATATAATCTTCTGCGACCTGAGGAAAGTAAGGTGTCTCTATGCTGGTTTCATTGCAAAAGCCATTATAAACGGTTCCAATACTAGTATCGATGTTCTTTTCCCAAACTGTATACCCATTGTCAACAAGATTAGGAAAATGATACCCTAATAGGGACTCATAATTGTTCAAGTCCATTAAGCGCCCATTAAAAGGCACGCCAAGCGATTCAGTAAGGTTGGAATATGTCGTAGTTGTTCCTTCAACAATATCGACTTGAAATACAGAATTGCTGTTTCTGCCTAGTACAGTAACATCAACAGGGATATTGGCTTCGTTCTCGCCATCATCTATTTCGCTGCAGGCAAAAAAAAGGCAAGAAGAAATATACAGGATGAATAAAAAAGAAGGAAATCTGTTCATGTGCAATTCATCTTTTTAGGATTTTGCAGAAATCGATTGCAACCTCCTAATTCATAGCAAAGTAAAGATAGATAAATTAAATCGAAGCAAAAGTGATCAAGAAACCCCGTTGGTTCTTGGTATTTAATTATCTTTAGTAGTTAAGAGTTTTGTGTTATTTTTACCAGTCCTATTCATAGCCTTTGATTTCAAGAACAACCATAGACCAAGTATTTGAAACCGCCCGAGTTGAGGAGGTTATTGGTGATTTTGTTCAGTTAAAGAAATCTGGTAGCAATTTCAAGGGACTCAGCCCTTTTTCAGATGAGCGTACACCAAGTTTCATGGTCTCACCAGTAAAACAGATATGGAAGGATTTTTCTAGTGGTAAAGGGGGTAATGCCGTAACATTCTTAATGGAACATGAGCATTTTAGTTATCCTGAAGCCATTAAATACTTAGCGAAAAAGTACAATATCGAAATCGAGGAGACCGAGCAGACCGATGAGCAGAAACAGCAGGCAGACGAGCGCGAGAGCATGTACCTGATAACTGAATTTGCAAGTAACTATTTCCAGGATATACTTAACAATACAGACCAAGGCAAAGCAATTGGATTAAGCTATTTCAAGGAACGTGGTTTCACAGAAGAGACCATCAAGGCATTTGCTCTAGGGTATTCTCTGGATCAATGGCAGGCCTTTACAGATGAAGCCTTGAAGCAAGGATATAAACTTGAGTATTTGGAGAAAACAGGTCTTACCATCGTCAAGGAAGACAAGCGATTCGATCGTTTCAAAGGAAGGGTCATGTTCCCAATACGAAGCATGAGCGGTAGAGTTCTTGGATTTGGTGGTAGAATATTGTCCAATGACAAAAAAGCAGCGAAATACGTTAACTCACCAGAAAGCGATATCTATCATAAAAGCAAAGTGCTTTATGGAATTTATCATGCCAAGAAGAGCATCGCGAAAGAAAACAACTGTTATTTAGTAGAAGGTTATACAGATGTCATTCAGTTTCATCAAAAAGGAGTGAAGAATGTGGTCGCCTCCTCAGGTACGGCTTTAACGCCCGAGCAAATTAGGCTGATCAACAGGTTGACACCAAATATTACTGTTCTTTTTGATGGTGATGCTGCAGGAATAAGAGCTTCTTTGCGTGGCATTGACTTGATTCTCGAACAAGGTATGAATGTTAAGGTGTGTACATTTCCAGAGGGAGAGGACCCAGACAGCTTTGCAAAGCAGAATACCTTGGAAGAATTGGTCCTTTACCTTGAAGAGAACGCAAAGGACTTCATTGAGTTCAAGGCGTCGTTGCTAATGGATGAGGCTGCTAGCGACCCGATCATGAAAGCCGACCTGATTCGGGATATGGTAGTTAGCATATCCAAGATACCAGATAGGATAAAGAAAGAGATCTATGTTCAGGAATGTGCAAAGATCATGGATATAAGCGAGGCCGTGTTGTTCAGCACATTGGCACAGATCGGGAG
>JABDMQ010000046.1 GCA_013001365.1 Flavobacteriaceae bacterium | reverse complement strand
GGATAGATCTTAAAACCAGAAAACTGACAGGATTTCCAGATGAATTAGGACACGTTTTAACTGATTTCCCAAAATCCAAGGATTTCAAGATCCTTACCAAAGAGGACAGTAGGAAATTCGGAAAGCGGCCTGTTGACTTGATTGGAGAATAGACTTATCTTTAGAGATAACTAATACTAATAATGGAACGATTTAAGCGTGAAGATTGATTGAGCTAGGTCTTAAACGGCAGATGCTGCTTATAGGACTTGATCTTAATGTTTGATGTAAATGGCTTGATGAGACGATTAACGAATTTTCTCTTGTGCTTGAAATAACAGCTCAGATCTTCAGGTTGCGCGCCTAAAGTGGTTTTTAGTTCTGATGCGGTCCTTCCGAGATTTATTCTTTTTGAACCAAGCTCTATTCCTAAGCGGACATAATCATTCAATATTCTTGGATAAATCGCATATTCTTTGTTCAAACTATAGTCCAATCCTATGAAATGGGCATCCAGATTTTCTTGATTTACCATGGCCGATAAGAACCCAACCAATTTTCCTTCAAGAAAATATCCCTTTACTATGAACTTATCGTGATATATTTCCTTAAGATTGATATACGTATTCAAATTAAGCACCTGCGCGTTGAAATTGGCATTAGCAATGGTGTTTTCATACAAGGCCTGTAATTCGTCCTTATATGTGGAGACATCTATATCAGTGAATAATTTGGCTTGAAGGAGTTGGCTTGTAGAGTCCGCTTTGTTGGCCTTTACACGATACTTCGATTTCAGCGCAGTTTTGTAATCTTCAAAAGTTTTCCATTCTGCATTCAAGTGAATGATCATATTGGGCTCCACTTGCATAATAGCATAATCGTGGTCTTCTAAATGATTTGTGATATAGAGCGAATCTTCCTTGAAATCCTTCACGAAAATGCCATGCATCCGTTTTGACCTTGAAAGCGATCTCACAGCTTTCGCAATAGCATTAAAGGTCACTATCTTATTCTTGTCTTGTCTCAAGAATGTACCATACTCGCCACTTAAAAACACATTGCCGACAAACAAGATCTTTATCCTATAGGTGCTTAAAAGCCAGTTAATTGCTCGTTTAAGCCAAGCCGACATCTTGATGTTCTTTGTTATGGTCTTAACACTTATAGACACCAATTGGGTATTGGCAAAAGCAACAGGTTCTTCCCCTTCAAGAATAATAATGTAGGTGAAGTCTATATCTGGATTTGCAGTTTCAAATGCTTTTAAGAATTCAGGCGTATAGTAAACATTGGCACCACAGTCCAGGATCTCCCAATATTTAGGGTCGATCTTGTCAACAGAGTCAACGAAAACTGGTTTCAGGTCTTTCACTGTACGACTTTTGGTTGCGCGTTATATGATACGAGATAAACTCCAGCAAAAATCAATATGGCAGCGATGAGCTTAACAATTCCCATAGTATCACTTCCTATCAGTATAGCAAAAATTCCTGCAATTACTGGCTGAAGATAAATAAAGGTTCCCACAGTGGTTGCTTTTAATTTAGTCAATGCTAATGGATTGAATATATAAGTCGCAAAAGTGGCACCGATTATTACAAATGCCACGGAAAATGTCACAGAAGGTGTGAACGATTGCCATTCTACTTGGCTGAATTCTCCGATTCCAAAAGGAAATACTAGAACTAACCCAAACAAGAACAACCATTTAATAAAGGTAAATGGGTGATACTTGGCAGTTAGTTTCTTTATAAGGATTATATAGGTGCTATATGAAATGGTATTGAGGAAAATCAACAAATTACCAAGGGGCACATTATCTCCTGCCCGTGTTGATTTTCCATATAGTGTTAAAACAACTGCTCCACAAAATCCCAATGCTACACCAATGATCTTTAGATTGGTCACTTTTTCCTTTAGAAAGAACGAAGACATGACCAATATGATTATAGGCGTGATTGTTACAATTACAGCAGCATGAATTGGAGTGGTATATTCCAACCCTTTTAAGAACAATAACATGTTTATCGCCACTCCAAAAACTGCTGCATAAAAAAACTTGATATAATCTTTCCTGTCAATTTTCTCTGATTTGAAGAAAAGTCCAAAAAGCCAAAACAAGATGGTAGCTCCAAGTACCCTTGCCAATACCAATCCCAAGGATTTAATATGGCCTTCATTCATTATGGTCTTTGCAAATGTATAATTGATGCCATATAGCAATTGAACCATGAAAAGTGCAAATAGTGCAAATGTCCTACTATTCATTCAGGGCCTTTTTTGCTGCTTCAATAGTTTTCTTGCTATTGCCAATGAAAATCGCATTATTTACAAGAATGACAGGTCGACTTAAAAATGTATAGTGTTCCAAGATGAAACTTTTATAATCCTCTTCGGAAAGATTTTCATTCTTTAGGTCCCTTTCCTTATATAACTTCGCTCTTCTGCTAAAAAGAGCTTCATAGCTTCCTGCCAAATCTTTCATTTCCTCAACTTGTTTGACAGTCATTGGTTGCGTCTTAATGTCTTGAAGTTCGAACTCATCCCCAACTTGAAGTTCTTTTAAAATGCGAAGGCATGTATTGCAAGTCTTTAGGTAATATATCTTCTTCATGTCGCAAAGTAAGTCTATTTCATATTAAAAATAATTACATTTACCTTGAAATTCTTCAATATGGATTACTATTCTATCGCTACTATCTTAATAGTACTTTCTGCAGTTTTTGGTTATATAAATGTGCGATTTCTCAAAATGCCAATTACCATTGGTCTAATGATAATCACCATCCTATTTACCTTGGTCATCCTTGCTTTGAGCTATTTTGACGACACGTTACTTTTACGTGAAAGAGAACTCATTTCGCAAATAGATTTCAGAACGGTCCTACTCGATATCATGTTATCCTTTCTTCTCTTTGCTGGGGCTCTTCATACCAATTTCGAGCAGCTTAAGATCCAACGAGGACCAGTTTTGGTCTTTGCAACATTAGGTGTCCTTGTATCAACTTTCTTGGTAGGAATCATTATGTATTATGTTATTCAGTTGGTAGGATTGAATGTCGATTTCATTTATTGCTTATTATTTGGCGCATTGATTTCGCCCACTGATCCCATTGCGGTTTTGGGAATATTGAAACAGGCAGGAGCTCCAAAGAAACTGGAAACAAAGATCGTAGGTG
>JABDMQ010000032.1 GCA_013001365.1 Flavobacteriaceae bacterium | reverse complement strand
CTCCGATCAAACTTCTATCTGGATCCGTAGATAAGGTGGTTTTTCCAGTTCCCGAAAGACCAAAGAAGATAGAAGTGTCTCCATCTTTGCCAACATTTGCAGAACAATGCATCGGCAACGTATTATTAAATACAGGTAAAATGAAATTAAGTGCGGAGAAAATACCTTTCTTTATTTCCCCTGTATATCCTGTACCACCAACAATAGCAGTTTTTCGTGTAAAATCGAGTATAGCGAAATTATGTTGTCGTGTCCCGTCAACTTCTGGGTCTGCCATAAAACCTGGAGCATTCACAACCAACCAATCTTCTTTGAAATCCTTGAGATCCGATTCTGATGGTCTCAAGAACATATTATAGACAAATAAATTACTCCAAGGATATTCATTTACCACCCGTATATTGGTTCTGTAGTTTTCGTCTGCACATGCAAAGGCATCCCTTGCATACACCTGTTTATCTGAAAGATATGCCGTTATTTTGTCATATAATTTTTGAAAGGCATCAGAATCGAATGGCTTATTTATGTCTCCCCACCAAATTCTATCCTTCGTAATATCATCTTTTACGATGAATCTATCCTGAGGAGATCGGCCTGTAAATTCGCCGGTATTTATTGCCAGGGCACCTGTTGATGATTCAACTCCTTGACCTTTGTTTAATGTTTCTTGATGTAATTCATCTGGGGAAAGTTGATAGTTGACCATTGCATTCTTGATTCCATATTTATCTAACGAAATCGTTTTCGAATCATGGGAGTTGGATACCATAAATTACTTTAATTGATTAGACTGCAAATTTAAAAATAATATTAAAGTTGCCCTTTAAAAATATTGATTAATCCTTAGCATTCTTGATAAGGTCAAAAAGTAAGACCAGCCATGAAAGTATAAGCAAAAACCCTCCGATTGGGGTTACGAATGCTATCTTCTTGAAATCAACAGCCGAAAGTTCATTGGTAGCCAAGCCATAAATAGAACCCGAAAAAAGCAGAACACCTGCGACGACCAAAATCAGCAATGTTCGCTTTGTCTTTGATCCCATAGAATCGTTGAGGCCTACAAACAATAAAAACAGCGCATGATACATTTGATAACGCACTCCGGTTTCAAATGTGTCCAAAGCATCCGTTGAAATTGCCGCTTTTAGGCCATGAGAAGCAAAGGCTCCAAGGATTATGGCCAACACACCTAAAATTGCAGCAGTGATCATTGTTTTCTTGTTCATATCATTTTCAATATTCGGTTTTTATAATAACCACAAATCATTAAATTCGTGTAGCAATTTACTCAAGAATAAACACTATGCGAAATATCTTGGTCATTGGTTCGGGGAAATCCACATCTTACCTAATTAAATATCTTTTAGATAAATCTGAATCTGAAAGACTATATATTACAGTTGGTGACCTAAGCTTGAGCAAGGCCAAGAAGATCATAGGAGATCATCCAAATGCAAATGCAATTCCTCTTGATGTCTTTGATGTAACGTCGAGGACAGAAGCCATTGAGAATTCCGACATTGTTATATCCATGTTACCTTCAAGATATCATATTGAGGTAGCAAAGGACTGCATAGCCTATGGAAAACATATGGTTACAGCTTCTTATGTTACTGAGCAAATACAAAGCCTTAACAATGCTGCCAAGAACAAAGGGCTTGTGTTTTTGAACGAAATGGGCGTTGACCCTGGAATCGATCATATGAGTGCCATGAAAGTCATTGATCGTATAAGGGACAAAGGTGGTAAAATGATCTTGTTTGAATCTTTCACAGGAGGTTTGGTCGCTCCGGAGAGCGATAACAACCTTTGGAATTATAAATTCACTTGGAATCCAAGGAATGTTGTTGTAGCTGGTCAAGGTGGAGCGGCAAAATTCCTTCAAGAAGGCAAGTATAAATACATTCCTTATAACCGATTGTTCAGGCGGACCGAATTCTTGGAGGTTGAAGGTTATGGAAGATTTGAAGCCTATGCCAATCGCGACTCATTAAAATATCAAGATGAATATGGCATGAAAGATATTCAGACGCTTTATCGAGGCACAATGCGACGTGTTGGCTTCAGCAGGGCTTGGAACATATTTGTAACTCTTGGCATGACAGATGATGATTACACCATTGAAGATAGCGAAAACATGAGCTATAGGGATTTTGTAAACTCATTCCTTGCATATTCTCCAACCGATTCGGTTGAACTTAAGTTTAGACATGCGCTTAAAATCGACCAGGACGATATTGTTTGGGACAAGCTTGAAGAACTTGACATCTTTAATCCTAATAAAAAAGTCGGACTTAAAAAAGCGACTCCTGCCCAGATCCTTCAGAAGATCTTGATGGATAGTTGGACTTTAGAGCCTGACGAAAAAGACATGATCGTCATGTATCATAAATTCGGTTATGAACTAGATGGCAAGAAATATCAAATAGATTCTACCATGGTTACCATTGGTGAAGATGACACCTATACAGCAATGGCCAAAACTGTTGGACTTCCTGTAGCCATGGCAGCTTTAGACATATTAAATGAAAAGATCACGACGCCAGGTGTCCAAATTCCTATTCTTAAGGAGGTTTATGAACCGATCTTGAATGAACTCGAGGAATATGGAATTCACTTCAATGAAAAAGAAGTCCCTTACCTAGGATACAATCCGCTTAATCAATAGTTACAATTTATTGGCTTTTTGATATCTTTAGCTTAAAATCTTAACTAAGGCAAGCATATGAAGATCGTAAATAAAAGCATATTCATTGATGGCATTGATAAAAAGATACTTCGCGCCTTAATGGAGGATGCGAGAACGCCAATCCTCGAAATAGCTAGACAGGTAGGTATTTCTGGAGCAGCTATTCATCAACGACTCAGAAAACTTGAAAAATCTGGGCTTATCTCAGGCTCGAAGTTCGTTATCAACCCTAGGATTCTTGGTTATACAACTATGGCTTTCGTTGGTATTTTCCTGGATAAAGCCGTTAGCAATCCACAAGCTGTAAAACAACTCAAGAACATTCCAGAGGTATTAGAGTGTCACTATACAACTGGTAACTGGAGTATCTTGATAAAGGTACTATGCAAAGACAATGAACATTTAATGCAAGTTCTTAATAAAGATATCCAGGCCATTGATGGCGTTTCACGAACCGAGACCTTCATTTCCTTGGAGCAACAGATCGATCGTCAGATCAAGATATAAAAAAGCCCCTATTTCTAGAGGCCTGTTTCTTAATGAATTTAAGTGTTAATCATTCCCAAACACCTGGAATGCCCAGTACAATAACGAAGCTAACGCTCCTATTGCAGCTACCAAATACGTTCTTGCTGCCCATTTAAGAGCGTCTTCAGATCCTTTGTATTCTTCTGGTGTAACGATGTTCTTGTTCTTTAGCCAAGCTAATGCCCGGTTACTTGCATCATATTCAACAGGAAGGGTTATAAAGCTAAAAAGTGTTGCGAATCCCATCATGGCCAACCCTGCAACGGCTACCCACCATCCTAATCCAAGTCCGGCGGCACCTCCTAATACCAATCCACCAATGATCAACCATTGCGACATATTAGATGTCACACTCACGATTGGCACCAACTGGCTTCTCATTTGCAACCAACCATAAGCAGTTGCATGCTGCACGGCATGACCGCATTCGTGAGCAGCTACGGCCGCAGCCGCGGCATTTCGCTGATTGTAAACAGCTTCACTAAGGTTTACTGTCCTGTTCTTTGGATTGTAATGGTCTGTCAATCGACCTGCGGTAGAGATAACCTCAACATCATAGATACCATTGTCCGATAGCATTTTTTCTGCCACTTCCTTGCCACTCATTCCGTTGCGTAGTTGCACTTTTGAGTATTTGGCAAATTTCTGCTTAAGCTGATTGCTCACCAACCAACTCAAAAGCATGATGCCTCCTATTAATATATAGTATTCAAATCCTATTCCCATATTGTTTAATTAAATGAATTATAAATATAGGCTATTAATAGCAAAAATTCGCCAAAACAATTTCAGGAAATAATGTCAGTTAACCTGCCTGTTCCAACTCCCAATTAAAGGCCTCGGCTATTTCTGGATAAACGATCTTCCCCTCGATAATGTTAAGCCCTTTTGACAAGGTTTTATCATTCTTACAGGCTTTTTCCCAACCTTGATCTGCCAATCTTAAGACATAAGGTAAGGTGACATTCGTAAGCGCTAGTGTGGAGGTATAAGGTACAGCACCTGGCATATTAGCCACACAATAATGAACAACGTCATCAATGATATAAGTGGGATCCTCATGAGTAGTAGGTTTAGTGGTCTCCATACAACCGC
>JABDMQ010000030.1 GCA_013001365.1 Flavobacteriaceae bacterium | reverse complement strand
AGGTATCACGGTATAATAAGCAATAGTTGGTATGACAAGTCTTCCAAACGCACTGTGTATTGCACAGCTGATCAAAACGTGTTATCATTAGGGACGCCTACCGTTGCCGGAAAGATGTCACCTCATAGAATGCTCTCAACGACCTTTGCTGACGAGAATAGGCTATTTACTCAAATGAAGGGTAAGACCATTGGTATTTCCATCAAGGATAGAGGTGCCATTCTGCCTGCAGGACATACTGCCAATGCTGCCTACTGGTTTACTGGAGGAAAAGAAGGTAAGATGATCTCCAGTTCCTTTTATATGAGTGAACTGCCTAAATGGGTAAATAATTTCAATGATTCAAAGACCGTTGAGAATTATTTGAAGCCTTGGAATACCTTTTATGATATTGATGATTATACGGAAAGTGGAAGTGATCTTAATGATTTTGAAGGTGGTTTTTACGGAAAGGAAACTGCGACATTCCCTTATGACATAAAGACCTTGAGTCTCAATAATGGTGATTTCGATATCCTAAGAACTACGCCATTCGGCAATAGCATAGTTACCGATTTTGCAATAGAAGCAATAAAAGGTGAGAATTTAGGGAAAGATGATTTTACCGATGTATTAGCGATAAGTTATTCCAGTACCGATTATATTGGACACAATTTTGGTGTGAACTCAAAAGAAATACAAGACACCTACATAAGACTGGATAAAGAGATCGAGCGATTGCTGGATTACCTTGATAGTAAGGTTGGAGAAGGAGAGTATACATTGTTCTTGACCTCTGATCACGGAGCAGTAAATGTTCCTGGTTACCTAAAAAGCTTGAATATTCCTGCTGGATACTTGAAGAATACCGAAACAAGGCAAAAATTCAACATGTTCATGACGACGACTTTCAGGTCAGCAGACCTTATCGAGAATATGAGTAACAGCCAAGTATTCCTGAATCGTGATAAAATTGCAGAATTGAAATTAAACCTAGGCGAGGTTCAGGAAGCCATTGTCAATGAACTTATGACTTATGATCATATTGATAAAGCGTTTACAGCACGTGCAATGAATAATACATATTTCGTTGGAGGAATTGAAAAATTATTACAGAACGGATTTCATCAAAAAAGATCTGGTGATGTAATCATTGTAAATGACCCTTCATTGATTTCATATAGCACTACTGGGTCAACGCACGGTTCTGGATATAATTACGATACTCATGTGCCCTTGATATATTTCGGTAAAGGAATCAAACGAGGTAGCACATATGATAAAACAGAGGTTTCTGATATTGCTCCGACGATTTCGGGATTGTTGAACATTAGTCTACCAAACGCCGCCACAGGAAAACCTATGTCCGAAGTACTTAGCAACTAAAGCGGTTCTTCTGAAACTGCTACTGCTATTTTTGAATCCGCTGTACCGTAGTAAAGGAACCATTTATCGTTGAATCTTACAAGGCCTTCAACAAAACAAACTTCGTTGACTTCCCCTATTTTTTCATAGTCTTTATCTGGATGGATGAAATACCCCGACGTTCTATCAATTAATTCATATGGCTTGTCCTTGTTGAACAACGCTTGTCCAGCTGCGTAAGTGAATTTTGGCAAGTTAGGGTCATTGAAATTAGCAGCGTTACTTGCATTGTAAATAAGAAGAATGCCTTGGTCCTTTAGCAACGCATAAGGTCCTGGTTCTACTAACCGACTGTCAAATTTTCCCATTCGCGGATGCAAGACCGAGATTCGTTTCTTACTTTCTTCGTTTTCACAAACCTCCCAACTGACCAAATCATCTGAAGTTGCCATAAAAAGATTAGTATCCCCGAAATACATCCAATATTTCCCATCGATCTTTGTAGCGATAATTCGACCTTCTTCAATTTTACAAACTATGGCACCAGCTTTGGACCAAGTATCCTGGTGTTTTTCCGAAGAAAGTACCAAACCATGCTTTGTCCAGGTTTTGAGGTCTGTGGATGAGGCGATGCTCAAACGCGCTGTCTTGCCGTCGTATGAAGTATATGTCATGAAATACCTACCATCGTCTCTTTGAACAATACGAGGGTCTTCGACACCATCAAAATAGCAGAAATAACAATCTTCAGAATTTTCGGTTTCTGTACCTTTCTTGTAATTCCATTCATAAATTTTCATGTCGTCAAGATCCGGGTAGAATACAGGAGCTTCTGATTTCACAAAATTCAATCCGTCTTCGCTTATGGCCATGCCAATTCTGGATGTACCATTAAGGTCTTGAGCTCTATAGAATAGGTAAACTTTATCGTCTTTGACAATTGCTGATGGGTTCAAGACATTACGCTCTTCCCAGTTGACCTTTTTCTTTGTGATAGGGTCTGTAAAACTTAACCCTGCAGAGGGTGTGAGAATAGGATTCAAACTATCAACCTTTACGAAACCCTCTATGGTCCATGTGCTAGAATTAGCTTGATCAATATTGTGCTCGCTATTCTTACATCCGACAATAAAAATTACCAGAATTGCTTTTAAAATGAGTCTTCTCATTATTTCCAATGATTTATTTTCTTAGAAGTTAATGATTTTTTATTGAGCGATTAAAGACCGAGCGATTTCCGTACACCTCTCCAACGTAATTGACGGATGAATTGACCCTCTGACAAAGACACAAATGGTTCGGTCTTCTCTTTCTTGGCTTTTAAGTATCCAGAAATAGTATTAAGACAATATCGGATGCTTCTTTTATTGAAACCACTCTTTAAAGCTGTTAGTAAGGTCAAAGGGAATCCATAGCGTAATTTATATAG